>NZ_JAMYSA010000044.1:0-52565 GCF_040321735.1 Mesorhizobium sp. M0293 | reverse complement strand
TCCTGTTTTCCCGTCTCGCGCTTCTCGCGTGGCCTGGACATTCGCCGTCCCTCGATTCGCCGCCGCCGAACCAAGTGAATCACGCGCCGCAGCACAAGGGAATCGCAAAACCGAATTGCAGGAAAACAGCCCCCATAAACCGCTAATCCTGCAATCCAAAAGCCGCTATCCGCCTCAATCAACATGCCAGATCAACGGCTTGCGGATAGTTCACGGTCGACGAGCCCGGCGTACTTTTCCTTCATGCCGTGTCGGAAAAAGGCGCACCAGAAAAGGTGCGCGTGATCGAATGCTACGCTGATCAGGCGGCCTACGAAGCCCACCTGACCACGCCGCATTTTCTCAGATACAAGACGCAAACGGCGCATATGGTGCGGTCACTTCGGCTCATCGAAACTGACCCGATCACGCTGGCAGCGAAATCCGGTCAGGTTTCAGACTGACCCGCGACCGAGACCCGGCTCGACACCGCCGTTCATCCAGAGCGGTCGACTCCCTCTCAACGCGATGCGCTCTGGTTAAGAGTATCTGGCCGAACAACGGCCGATATCAGACCGGCGCCTTGCTGCGCACTTCCGACTTTTCCAGATAGTAGCTCGAGTATTTATCGAAGAATTTTTCCGAGCCGCCGAACGATCCGTATTTGGCAAGCTTCTTCAGATCGACCTTGTTCAGCACCGCGCCAACGATCTTGTTGGCGACATAGGGCTCGGATTCCAGCATCGACCTGACCATCGCGCGCGGCGTGCGGCCCCATTCGGTGACGAGCACAAAGCCGTCGACCAGCGGCGCGAAGGCCTTGGCGTCGACCACCGGTCCGAGTGGCGGCAGATCGACGACGATGTATTCGAACGTCTCCTTGGCGTTCTCGATGAAGCGCCGCATGCCGGCCGAGGAAAGAAGTTCGCTGGTATGCGAGAAGTTGCCGCGCAGCGCTGCCGGGATGATCGCCAGCTTCGTCTGCCTGTCGATCTTTCCAACGGACTGCCAGGTCTGGCCGCTGACCACCGCCTCCATCAAGCCTTGCTCGGCTTCCATGCCGAGGCCTCGGCTGAGGCCGGGATTGCGCAGGTCGCCGTCGATCAGCAGCGTCTTGGCGCCGTTGGCGGCAAGCAAGCCGGCGAGATTTGCCGCGACCGTCGACTTGCCCTCGCCGGGAAGCACCGAGATGACGCCGATGACGCGGCTGCCTTGCCCTTCCAACACGACGTCGAAGGCGATCTTGGTGCTGCGCAGCGTTTCGGAGAACATCGAGGCAGGCGAATCGATGCTGACCCGCATGCGCGCCCGCTTTTCCGCCGCCGAAAGCGATTTGGCGGTCTTGGTATCCATCTTGGTCTCGCCCGGCTTTTCTTCCTTGCCGAGCTTGCCGCCGATCGTCGGCAGATAGCCGAGGAATTTCAGGCCGACGCGGTCGCGCACATCCTCGCCCGTCCTGAAGAACCGTTCGTTGAACTCGTTCAGGCCGCCGAAGCCGGCGCCCATCAGCGTGCCAAGAACCAGCGAAAGTCCGAGCACGATAATCGTACGCGGGCTTGACGCGGTAAGCGGCATCGAGGCGTCCGAGATGATGCGGATCTTGCCGACAGGGAAGGACTGCTGCTGCGCGGCTTCCTCATAGCGGCCGAGGAATGTCTGATAGAGCGTGGTGAGTGCCGTCGCCTGCTGATCGAGTTCACGCAGCTTGACTTGCGTCTGGTTGTCGACGGAACTCTTGCCTTGTGCGGCCGCGACATTGGCCCTGAGCGCGGTCTCGCGCGCCTGCGCCACTTCATATTCGTTGCGATAGCTTTCGGTCAGTTGTTTCAGTTCGCCGAAAATCTGCGTCGATATGTCGGCCTTCTCCTTGGCGAGCGCCACCGCCTGCGGATGCTCGGGACCGAAATTCGCCTCGACATCCTGCAGCCGCTTGGCCACCGTCAGGTAGCGGGTCTTGAGCGCCGCGATGACCGAGCTGCTCGGCTGGTCGCTCGATATGGCGGCATCCTTGAAGGCATTGTCGGAGCCGCTGTCGACAATCGCCTTGTACTGCTGGTAGCGGGCGCTGGCGCGCGCAGTGTCGGCCTGCGCGACGATGAGCTGGGCGTTGAGATCGGAGAGCTGCTTGTCGCTCATCAGCTGGCCATCGCTGTTGGCGGCAAGCCCGTGTTCGGCCCGGAATTTCTCGACCGCGAGCGAGGCTGCCTGGGAACTCTGGCGCAGTTCGGTCAACCGGCCCTGCAGCCAGACCGCCGCCCGCTCGGTGGCGTCGAAGCTGGCATCGAGCTGATCGGCGAGATAGGCATCGGCATAGGCTTTGGTGACCGCGTTCGCCAGGGCCGGATCCGTCGCCTGATAGCCAAGCGCGATGACATAGCTTCGGCCGACGCGCTCTGCCTGCATCTCGTTCTGCAGCTTGAGGATCGCGTAGTCACGACGCGACGTCGCGATCAGCGCGTCGCGGGCCGCGGGATCGAGCTTGCTGATGTCGCCAACGCCCGGCATGGAAGGGCTGGGGCGGACATACTGGATCACGCTTCGGACAAAACCGACGCCCTTCGCCAGAGCCGATACGGGCGGATTCATGAACGCATCGTTCTGGTCGAGCTTCAGCTTGTCGACCACCACCGAGGCAAGCCGCGTCGAGGTCAGGATTTCGATCTGGCTCAGGATGGCGGAATCGGTCTGCATGGTTGTCGACGCCGCCGAGATGTCGTCCACAATCTTGTTCAAGCCCTCGTCGATCAGCACGCTCGCGACCGACTGATATTTGGGCGGCGTCGTCTGCAAATAGAGCACGCCCAGGAAGAGACCGATGACAGCGCACACGGCAACCACCTTGGCCTGCCGTGCAGCCATGCCAAGCAGCCGCTCGATATCGATGAAGTCTTCGCCGTCTCCTGCATCCGAATTCGGCAATGGCATCCTCTTGTCGAGAGGAAAGTTGGCATAATTCATCTTCGGTCCAATTCTAGAGCCGGTCCCATTCCGATCGATCGCAATGGGCTCTATCTTACTGTTTAAGCATGATCTTTGCCGGAAACCGGGACCCACTTTCCGGAATCATGCTTTGGCTTGCAGGCCCCTCGAAGATCGGGAGCATCGCCAGAATCGATGCACGCGTCGTGCCAGACAGCGAGGGCCTGTCGGCCCCTCTTCGCCAGCCATCTGAAAATGCTCCCGAAAAATGGGCATTATGCGGCTTCTTCCTGGCGTTCATGCGACCGGACGAACTCCTGAAGCATCTCGAAAACCGGGCCCTTCATGTCGTCGCGCGCCAACGCGAAGGCGATATTGGCCTGGATGAACCCTTCCTTGGAACCGCAGTCGAACATGCGGCCCTTGAAAGGCTGGGCGAAGAACGGCTGATCCGTCGACAGACGGACCATGGCGTCCGTCAGCTGGATCTCGTTGCCGGCGCCGCGCTGCTGATTGCCCAGAAGCGCGAAGATCTCGGGCTGCAGGATGTAGCGGCCGTTGATGTAGAAATTCGACGGCGCGTTGGCCGGCGCTGGCTTTTCAACCATGGCCGTCACCTCGAAGCCGCCGCCGATTTCGGCGCCACGGCCAACGATGCCGTATTTGTTGGTCTCGCTCGGGTCACAACGCTCGACGGCGATGACATTGCCACCGGTGCGCTCATAAAGGTCGACGGTTTCGGCCAGGCATCCGCGCCCGCCGAAGGAGACCATGTCCGGCAGCAGCAAGGCGAAGGGCTCGTTGCCGATAACCTCGCGCGCGCACCAGACGGCATGGCCGAGGCCTTGCGGCGATTGCTGGCGGATGAAGCTAGTGGCACCGGCCACCGGCAAAAGGCTTTCCAGCGACTGCAATTGCGCCTTCTTGCCGGTCTGCTCCAGGGTTCCGATCAGTTCCGGATGCAGGTCGAAATAGTCCTCGATCACCGCCTTGTTGCGACCGGTCACGAACACGATGTGCTCGATGCCCGCCTCGAAAGCCTCATCCACCGCATATTGCACTACAGGCCTGTCGACGACGGGAAGCATTTCCTTCGGCATCGACTTGGTCGCCGGCAGGAACCGTGTTCCAAGCCCCGCCACCGGTATCACGGCTTTCCTGATTTTCTTCATCGCAAATTCCTTCTGAGGAGATCGACTTCAGTCCATTCGCAGGCCATGAAAAAACCCTCCATGTGCCTGCATCTTCACCTCCCCGCCCCAACGGCAAACTGTGCCGCCATTCTTCGGAACCGCACCGCGATCGGCATGCCCATATGCCTGACCGCCGCCGGGTCGCTGAGCGCTGTCCAGATCGCCTTTAGCGGGGACCGCGCCTTGATGTGCTGAACCATCGACAGGAACGACGCGGCCTTGCGCAGGCTGCGACCGCGTCGAGCGAAGGCGGCCTGCGCGGCCTCATCCATCTGATGGGTTTGAGCGAACACCGCATCTGCCCTGAGCATCGCTTCGACGTGGTGAAGCTCGAGCACGCGCGAGATGGAACCGCTACGGATATGGTAGGCATAGCCGATATCAGGTTCGACCACGCATTTGCCGCCCTTGGCCAGGGCGCCGGCAAACAGGATGTAGTCTTCGCCGATCCTCAGTTTTTCATCATAACGAAGCTGGTTCTCGTTCAGGAACTCGCGCTGGAAGATCGGCTTGAGGTAGCCGAGATTGAACTTCGATTCGAAGACGACGTTGCCGGCGATGTAGGTGGCCAGCGAAATTTCGCGCAAGCCTTCCAGATAATGCCGCGGGAACATCGCGTCCTCGACGACACCGTCCTCACGAATGACCTGCAGATTGTCGACGGCGATCTGGGCACCTGCTCTTTCAGCACGAGCGATCATTGCGGCGAGCCGGTCGGGAAAGACCGCGTCATCGGAATCGAGAACCGCGATCCATCTGCCTCGGGCGGCATCGAGGCCTGCATTCCTGGCGCCGCCAGGGCCGCGATTGCTGGCCAGGGCGACGACGCTGACGATATCCTGCGCGTAGGCCCGCGCCACGTCGAGCGTCGCGTCGCGCGACTTGTCGTCGACAACGATGATTTCGACGCTGACGTTTTTCTGGGCGATGGCGCTGGCGATCGCCCGGTCGAGGGTCGCCTCGGCGTTGAAGGCGGCAATCACGAAGCTGACATCAGGCTGCACGCTTGCCTCCTTCCTGTGGCGAAGGCTGACCGTAAAGGCGGATTTCGCGGATGCCGACAAGGCCACTGACTACGCCGACATGCATAATGCCGCGCAGCACGCTTCGGTTCCTGCGGACCGGACTGATGACGACCGGAAGTGCCGAAGCGAAGCAATAGAGGGCCTTTGCCGACGCCAGCCCGACCTGCTTGACCAGACCGATGCCGCTGGCGCTACTACCCAGAAGATGGCCATGCGTCTGCCCAACGCGGAAGCGGCGGCGGCCGAGCCAGTCGAATGCCGCTCTTGAGCGCGGCACCACCTCGTCGACCCAAGCTTCCGGCGCAAAAGCGATGCGGCCGCCGGCCTTGTGCATCTGGTCGAAGAATTCGGTGTCTTCGCCACCGGTCTGGCCGCGCGCCAGGCCGAAACGGCGGCCGCGCAGGCTGTCCGATCCCATCCGCAGCAGAACGTTGCAGGTGTAGCCCGTCTGGATCTCGCCGCGCACCCAGACGGGCAAGGTCGAATGGAAGTCGCCGCGCCGCATCCAGTCCGGTGCATCCTGGCGATAGCGCGCCCTGACAGGGCCGAGCACGGCGGCGGCACCGCTGGTTTCAGCCATCGCGACCAGCTCGGCGAGCCATGCGGGCGTGGCGGTCTCGTCGTCGTCGATGAAGGCGACGAAATCCGCCGTACTGGCGTCGAGGCAGGCGTTGCGAGCGATCGAGATGTTGCGCGCCGGAGCATGTTGATAGTGGATCGGCACCGTCAATTCCCGCGACAGCACCGCCACCAGGTCGCGAGCGGTCGGGGTGTCGTCATTGTCGGCGACGATGATGCGGATATCGAATCCCGTCGGCATATCCATGGCGTCGAGCGAGCGCAGCGTGTCGGCCAGTTCCGGTCGCCGGAACGTGCAGACGCCGATGTCGATGCTGCGGTTCTTGGCCTGCAACGCCATCACGCCACCCCGCGCCGAGAGCCGAGGCCGAGAAGCTGCAGCCAGAAGCCGACCGACCAGCCCAGATGCATGACCATCGCCGAAACACCGGCAAGCGCGATATCCGCATTGCGCTGGCGGATGGCCGTCCACAGGCCATAGCCCAGGCACACCGATGCCCAGATCAGCAGCGGCACCGCCGCCAGCCAGTACACGAAAGACAAGACCGCCAGCAGCACGACCGGAAACACCAGCAGCGGCACCATCTGCCGGACTTTTGGGATGACGCGGTGCTTCAGCACGTTCTTGGCACGGCCGCGGCCATAGCCAAGATACTGGAAATAGAGGCCGGAGAGCGAGGCGCGCGGATAGTAGATCATCTGCGTCTTGCCGCTCATCCAAATCTTGTAGCCGGCTTGTCTCAGCCGGTAATCGAGTTCTGCATCTTCGTTGTGGCTGAACGTCTCGTCATAACCGCCGACTGCCCCGAAGGCCGATATCCGCATCAGAGCGTGATGGCCGTGGTCGATCCACTCTCCCCCCGAAAGGTGCCGATGTTTCGAGCCACCGGTGCCGAGCTTGGAGTTCTGTGCCGCGGCGGCCGCCTTCTGCACGGTGCTGCTGCCGCTGGTCAGCATCGAAACCACAACCGAATCCGCTCCGGTGGCCAATGCCTCCTCGACCAGCCGGTCACAATAGTCGTCGGGATAGCCGCCATGCGCATCGATGCGGATGAGATAGTCGGTACCCTCACCGAACGTGCCGACGACGAGATTGATCGCCGCACTCTGGATGCGCCGCTCATTGTGAAGCAGGATAACGCGCTTGTCCTTCGCAACGATGTCCTGGACGATGGCCAGCGTACCGTCGGTGCTGCCGCCATCGGCGACGATGATCCGGGCGTCAAGCCTGGCTGCAGCGGGTCGCAATTGATCGAGCAGCGCGCCGATATGGGCGGCTTCGTTCAGGCATGGGATAACGATCAGGCTGGATGATGTTTTCTCGGTCTGCGTCATCAGTCCATCTTGCCTCTGTCCATCTCTGGCCATCCTATGCCAATGCCTCCGCTGCAAAGGGGCCGGGCACGGCGGTCAGGCTGCGCAGCCGTTCGACGAGCGCCCGGCAATCGCTGCGATCGTAGCTCCAGGTCCTCGGATTGCGGGCCAGAACACGCCCCTTCAGCCTGGCGAAGCGATGCTCCTCCATCTTGCCTAGCGCGGCTTCGAGCGCATCGGGCGACGCATCGGGCAGGAGCACGCCGATATCCTGCTGTTTGAGGAACCGCCCAGTCTCGGTGTTGCCCATCGAGATCGGCACCGCGGCGAAACGGCAGCCTTCATAGAGCCGGTTTGGCAGAAGCCATTCGGAGTTTTGCCCTGCTTCGAAAAAGTCGATCGCCCAGGAAAAATGGACGTCGTTATAAATCGCCGCCATGTCCTCCGGGTTGCGGTAGGGCCCGCGAAACGACAGCCATGGTTCGGCTTCGACGAAGCCATGGAAATCCGGGAATTCGGACAAAGCCGGACGGCCGCGCAGCACGATCTCGAAACGTCCCTCCATGCGGCGGGAGAAATCGGCCAGCAGTTCGAGCGAACGGCGGCAGCGCAAGGCGCCGAACCAGCCGATCCGCCATGGCGGGCCGACCGGACTCTCCAATGCCTCGGGGGCGCCGGGCAAGATCGCCGCGGCCTCGAAGTACTTGTTTTCGACCAGATCGATGGGTGCCGCGACCTGGCCGAACGGCTTGAAATAATTGGCGATGAAGGCCGGCGAACTGGTCACCAGCAGCTTCACATCCCTTGCCAGAAAGCGTTCCGTGGCGCGCAGCGCCTTGCCCAGGACATCGTTGCGCAGCACAAGGCGATGAATGTCGAGGCACTCATATACGATCGGCACCGACGCACCGAAGGCTGACCGGGCGCGGCGGGCGAGCGCCAGCATTTCCAGGTTGCGCGCAATGATGAGATCGGGTCTCGGCATGCCGCCAAGTTTCGAGCCGATCGATAGAGCCGCCTTGGCGACCGCCGCGAGGCGCTGGCCGAATCGCCCGTCACGCGTCGCGCCAAGGTCGATCGGCCGCAATCCCTCGACATCCGCAATCGGATTCGTGGTGCGACGGAAGCCGGCCAAGGTGACCTGGGCCCCACCTGCCCTGAGCATCGTAATCCGCCGGCGCACGGCCGGGTCGGAGACGTCGTGCACAAGGTACAAGACATGCAGCATGAAACTCGACCGCTGTTGGCCCACCCATGGGAATGCTAGTACACCTCTTGCTGCATCGCAACATTTTTGGTGCAACGATCCACGTTTTCTGTTGCACTGCAAAATTATTGTCGTAGTTTGTGGTCGGCGGCGGTCGTGGATTTTCGAGTTTGGAATCCGCGCAAAAAATCAGGAATCCTGAATTTGGAAGCCAATGCATTTGATCCGCCAGAAGGCTCTTTGCGCAAATCGGTTGGGCGCGGCGCAGTTGTCACGGCCATGGCGCAATCGGTGCGGGTCGCGACCCAGATCCTGTCCGTCATCGTGCTGTCGCGGCTGTTGTCGCCACAGGATTTCGGTGTCGTGGCGATGTGCGCGCCGGTGCTGGCCTTCATCGCGCTGTTCCAGGATTTCGGCCTGACCCAGGCGACAATCCAGAAAAGCGGCATCCGGCATGAGGAGGTGAACTACCTCTTCTGGATCAATGTCGCCGTCAGCGCGATCCTGGCCTGTGTGCTTGCGGGTACCGCGCCGCTGGTCGCCGCCTTCTATGGCGAGCCGCGCGTGACCGGCCTGGTGGCCGCGTTTGGCTTGCAGATCATGGCCTATGGGCTGGGTGCGCAGCATCTGGCGCTCTTGACGCGCCGCATGCAGTTCGGCCGGCTGGCCGTCATCGACGTCGCCAGCGCCATCGCCGGGCTCACTGTCTCGATCGCCTGGACCTTCATCGACCGCTCTTATTGGGCGCTGTTTGCCGGCACGCTGACCGGTGCCGTGCTGCCGACGCTCTGCTACTGGGCGAGCTCACGCTGGCGTCCGGGCCTGCCGCGCAAGGTCGCCGGCATCAGCGAATTGATCAATTTCGGCGCCGGCATCACCGGCTTCAACTTCGCCAATTTCTTTGCCCGCAACCTCGACAACGTGCTGATCGGCAAATACTGGGGCGAGGCGCAGCTCGGTCTCTATGACCGCGCCTACAAGCTGCTTTTGTTTCCGCTGAGCCAGATCACCAACCCGCTGTCGAAGGTGATGGTTCCGGCACTTTCCAGGCTGAAGGACGAGCCGGACCGCTACCGCAGCGCCTATCTGCGCGTCATGCCGCTGATCCTGCTGGTGGCGCTCCCCGGCGTCGCCTTCGCCACCGCGATGTCGGATGTGCTGATCCCCTTCGTGCTCGGCGAGCAATGGCGCGCAAGCGCCTCGATTTTCCTGGCACTCGGCTTTGCCGGGCTGCTGCAGCCGCTCAACAATCCGGCGGGATGGCTTTTTGTCAGCCAGGGCCGCTCCGGCGATTTCATGCGCTGGGGCATCATAACGGCGGTGACATCGGTGCTGGCCTTCATGCTCGGTCTGCCCTATGGCGCGCTGGGCGTGGCGATAGCCTACGCGATCAGCGAGTATCTGCGGACGCCGTTCCTGTGGCTCTATGTCGGCAAGAGCGGACCGCTGCAGGCGCACCATGTGCTTCGCGCGGCAACGCCGTTCGTGCTTGGCGCCCATCTGGCGCTGGCCGCGATCTGGTTCATCAAGCCGCAGCTGCCGCAGCAGCATGTGATTGCCCTGGCCAGCGGCGCCGTGCTCGCTTACCTCATCACCATCGTCATCGCACTGGCATTCGCCTCCGGCCGCGAAGCCCTGCGCGAGGCTCTCAAGATGCTGCCGGCAAGGCTGCCCGCGGCAGCGCCGCGCGAAGCGCAATAATTTGGGCGCCTTCGACAGCTACGGACATACCCTCCAGGACCAGGTCTGAACCATGCACTACCGATCGATCTCCGATATGAACGACGCCATTGTCAGGGGCCTGCACCGGCTGCCGCGTGACATCGACCTGGTCGTCGGCGTTCCCAGAAGCGGCGTGCTGGCGGCAACGCTGGTCAGCCTTGCGGCCAACATCCCGATGACCGATCTCGACAGCTTCCTGACCGGGCGGATCTACACGTCCGGCGTCACCAAGCGCCGTGCCGCGCTCGACCGCAAGGTCTTCGAGATGCGCAAGGTGCTCGTGATCGATGACAGCGTCGCCGGCGGTAACGCCATGCGCGACGCACGCGCCCGCATCCAGGCTGCCGGCATCGAGGCCGATTTCACCTTTGCCGCCGTGTTCGGCTTGCAGCCGCAGCACGAGGAAACCGACCTCGTCTTCGAGGTCGTGCCGCATCCGCGCATGTTCCAATGGAACTTCATGCATCACAAATTCCTGGCGCAATGCTGCGTCGACATTGACGGCGTGCTATGCCTCGACCCGACGGAGGCCGAGAACGACGACGGCCCAGCCTATGAGAAATTTCTGAGCGAGGCGCGGCCTCTCCATGTCGCGACCCACAAGATCGGCTGGCTGGTCACCAGCCGGCTGGAGAAATACCGCGCGCTCACCGAGGCATGGCTTGCCAAGCATGAGATTAAATATGACCAGCTGATCATGCTCGATCTGCCGAGCAAGGCGGAACGGCAACGGCTTGGCGCACATGGCAGTTTCAAGGCTGATTTCTATCGCAAGTCCGATGCTATCCTGTTCATCGAGAGCGAACATGAACAAGCGCTGAGGATCACCGAACTGTCCGGCAAGCCGGTGCTGTGCGTCGAAACGCACATGGTCAGCTTTCCCGACACGCTGTCGCTGCCGGCACTCGGCCAGGCAGCCCGCAACCTGCCGGCAAGGCTGCGGCAGATCAACTCGCAAGAGGGCCGCAAGAGTACCGCCAAGACCATTGCCCGCGCCCTGCTGGGCGCCCGTGGCTACGAGACGCTGAAAAATCGCGTCAAACGCCTGGCCTGATCCCCACGCTAGAGCAATTCCAGGAAAAGTGTGAAACGGTTTCCCCGGGAAAAGCGCATAGCGCTTTCCCTTGGGAATTGCGTCAAAACAAGGAGTTAGAGCGGTTCGCCGTTTCCGTGAAACGGTGAACTGCTCTAAGCAGTCTTGCTGCGCGCCTTGGCTAAGCCGCTTGCCGCGCGCGCTGCTGCATTGCCTTGTCCAATATCGAGAAGAAGGTCATGAACTGGCGATCGGGATCGAGTTCCGAGCGTCCGGCGAAGCTGCGCGCGAGGCCTGAAAGCCGGTCATATTCCTGGTTATCATTCCACAGCCGCCTGACGGCCGCGACCCAGTCGGCAAGCGGAGCATCATAGTCGAGCACCACGCCGCCCGAGCCGATCGCCTCGGGCAGGCCGCCGCGCCGCGAGCCGACAACCGGGATTCCGCTGCAATGGGCCTCCGATGCAACGCGGCCCCAGGCCTCCTCCCACTTGCTGGGAGCAAGCAGGATCTTGGTGCGGCCATAGACGGTCTTCATGTCGCTGGTGCGGCTCTCCAGCACGACATTGCCCGAGGGTGCGATCGTCTGCTCGATCCGCGTCCGATGATCGTCGTCCAGCTTCCAGCTTTCGACGAACAAGAAAGGGATTTCGCGGCAGGCGCCAGCGATGCGCACCGCAAGCTCAAAACCCTTTTCCTCATAAGGATTGATCAGCGTGACGAACTGGCCCGTTGTCGGCGTGGAGTAATGCGCCGGGTTGATGGTCGGCGGGATCACCGCCGCCTCGATGCCGAACTCTCGCTTGTAGGTGCGCGCGGTAAACTCGGAATTGGCGATGTAGACTGCCGAGTGCAATTCGCGCAGATCGCCGCCCAGTTCGTGGAACTCGACATTGCGGAGATAGATGACCAGAGGCACGCCCTTCGCCTGCAGCGCCTTGCCGATCGGAACCGATTTGTGACACTGGACCACGGCCACATCCGGCTTCAGCCTGTCCACGGCAAAGGCCGCCGCTTCCCAGGGAAACCAGGCCCGCACCACCGGATAGCCGGGATAGCTGTCGATGACCGCCGGCTGCCGCAGCAGCTTCATCTTGGCACGCGCCTTGAAGCCGAAGACACCATCGCCGAACAGGGCGGCAAGCACCGCGGCTTCATGCCCATGTTCGATCAGCTGTTCGGCCAGATGGTGCGTGCTCGACTGCACGCCGCCACTGAACTCGGGTGTGTAGCCGTTGCCACCTGCAAAAAGAACTTTCATGATCGGGCTCCTTGTCGCATCTCGTATTCTTCGCTGAGAGGCAACAGGCATAGTCCGCCGCCTCGCTTTCGACGTCAGGCAAGTTTCGGCGGCTCCAGATTCGCGAAGGGATTGGTACAGGATTGCCAGCCGGTAAACCGGATCGGGTCGTTGGGCGAACTGCGCCAGGCATAGTCCGTCAGCATATGGAACTCGGCGATGACCCAGCGGTCGAAATGCACCAGATCTTCCCACTTCTGCTGGGGCAGCAGGCGGCGCGCGGCGCCCAATTTGAGTTCCTCCACCAGAGTGACGGCGTCGCTCAGTTTTTCGCTTGGAAAGACCCACGGATTGCGGTTGCGGAACTCCAGCACGAACTGCTGCAGATGCTCGATGCGGATGTTCAGTCTGCCAAGGTATTTTTCGAGCGTGACGCGCACCAGATCCTCGTCCGAGAATGAGGAAACGGCGGCGTAGGCGACCCCTGTCGAAACCACTCCGCCAGCCATGATGGCCAGGACCGAGCGTCGCGAAATTTCGATCATCCGATGCCTCCTTTCACGCGATCCGGCCCGCCGCCCGCAAGGACAGCGCTGCCGCGGTCAGACTTGGGTTGGCGCAGGAGCAGCTCGGATAGGTGCTGGTGCCGACGACGACCAGATTTCTGAGCTGGTGATGGATCATGCCGCTGTCGATCACCGAATCGGCCGGGCCGGTACCCATCCTCAGCGTCCCCTGAACATGCGATTCGGTCGGCCGGATGCCACGGTCGAAGAGCTTTTCGACCGGCAGCGGCGCCAAAAGGTCAGGCAATTTGTCCAGCGCGCGAGCCATGCCCTTCACCGCGTAATCCGATGGCGCCTTGAAGCTGACGAAGGCATTCTCATCCGCGTCAAGCGTGACGAAATTCTCGGGGTCGAGCAGGTTTTCGGTGACCACGACAAGCGGCAGCGCCTGGCGCAGCCGCCCCTTTTCGGCACGCATTCCGTGCTGCCAGCGGTTCTCGAAATAGACCAGTGCCGCTGCGTGCTCCGATCGATGCGGGCCGTCATAGAGGCCGAAATTCAAGCCGGTGGTGATGGTGCTGCCGTCGAAATTGTCGACGCCGTCGAGATAGACCTCGAAATTCCAGCCGTAGGATTCGTGCAGGCCGCGGCCGACGAATTCACCGCCCAGGCCGGACCGCAACATGATCGCCGCGCTTTGGATGGCATTCGCGCCGAGAATGAAGAGATCGCCGCTGACCTGATATTCCTTGCCGTCATGCATGAACGTGACCGAACGGACCGCGCCGCCGACGTGATCGAGCCGGCGCACTTCCGCACCAAGGCAGACCGAAACATCGGGATGCTCGAAGACATGCATCAACCCGTTGTTGACGGTGAATTTCGCGTCGGCCGGACATAGCCAGCAGCGCAGATTGGCGCAGCACGAGGTGCGTTGTGAAGTCGGTACCCGTGCCCGCGCGGTCGGCATGACGAAATGCTGGCCGGGCTGCGCCGCCTTCATCATCCGGTCGGGTGTCGACATGCGATGCGGCGGTTGCGGAAACGGCTTCGAGCGCGGCAGCATCGCCGCCATGTCGGGGTCGCCTGAGATCGACATGATGTCTTCGGCGTCGCAGTAGAACGGCTCGATGTCGTCATAGCTGATCGGCCAGTCATTGCCGATGCCGTAGGTACTTTTCAACCTGAAGTCATTGGGATGGAACCTTGGCGTCTGCGCGAACCAGCAGTTCGTTCCGCCACCCAGCCCGATCGTGTAGTTCCACGGCTTGTCGGAATTGGTCTTGTAGGTCGTTTCATCGTCGATGTCGGTGTTGGCGTTCTGCTCGAGCTGCCATTCATGGGTGTTGTGGCGCCCCCACTCCAGCACCAGAATGCGTGCCTTTCGCCGCTTGGCGAACTCATGCAGGAAGAAGGCCGAACCGAAGCCGGAACCGATCGCGACGAGATCGAAATGATCCTTGGTGATTTGCTCTGGCTTTACGTCCAGCACCATCAGCTACAACTCCACACAGAAATACGCGCTCAATCCTTGCGCCCGTCGGCTGGACCGGTCTTGCATCCGCCTGTCCCTGCCCGGTCTCATGCCGCCATTCTGCCGATCGAGTGATATTCGATGCCGTGGCGGGCGATGACCTTGGGGTCATAGAGGTTGCGGCCATCGAAGATGACCGGCGTGGTCAGTGCATCTCTCAGCGCGTCGAAGGAGGGCGCGCGGAAGCTCTTCCACTCGGTGGCGATCAACAGCGCGTCGGCGCCGCGCAGTGCCGCCTCCTTGGTACCGCACAACAGCAGATCGTCGCGCAGGCCGTAGATGGCCTGGCATTCCTGCATCGCCTCTGGATCATAGGCCTGGACATTGGCGCCGGCCTTCCACAGCGCTTCCATCACGACACGCGCCGGCGCCTCGCGCATGTCGTCGGTGTTGGGCTTGAAGGCCAGGCCCCACAGCGCGAAGGTCTTGCCTTTGAGATTGCCCTTGAAGTAGCGGTCCACCTTGTCGAAGAGAACCGATTTCTGTGCGTTGTTGCGCTCCTCGACGGCGCGCAGCAGCTTGGCGTCGAACTTGACGCCTTCGGCGGTCTTGATCAGCGCCCGCACATCCTTCGGGAAGCACGAGCCACCATAACCAAGACCCGGATAGATGAAATGGTAGCCGATGCGCGGATCGCTGCCGATGCCCTTGCGGACCTCCTCGATGTCGGCGCCGAGCTGCTCGGCCAAATTGGCCATCTCGTTCATGAAGCTGATCTTGGTCGCCAGCATGCAATTGGCGGCATATTTGGTGAATTCGGCGCTGCGCACGTCCATCACGATCATCTTCTCGTGGTTGCGATTGAACGGCGCGTAGAGTTCACGCATCACCGCCTCGGTGTCTTCGCTG
The DNA here is from genome assembly GCF_040321735.1 of Mesorhizobium sp. M0293. Taxonomy (NCBI): domain Bacteria; kingdom Pseudomonadati; phylum Pseudomonadota; class Alphaproteobacteria; order Hyphomicrobiales; family Phyllobacteriaceae; genus Mesorhizobium; species Mesorhizobium sp. M0293. Next base: position 37,465 of record NZ_JAMYSA010000044.1, on the reverse strand, counting down.
TCTGTGCCGACGATGATGCGATCCGGCTTCATGCAGTCTGCGACCGCGGACCCTTCCTTGAGGAATTCCGGATTGGAAGCGACGTCGAAGGCCAGATCCTCGCGGCCTCGCTTCTTCAGCGTTTCGGCGATCCTGGCCTTGACCTTTTCGCAGGTGCCGACCGGCACCGTCGACTTGCCGACGACGATCTTGGGCTTGTCCATCTCACGACCGATGGTCTCGGCGACGGCCAGCACATATTTGAGATCGGCGGAGCCATCCTCGCCGGGTGGCGTGCCGACCGCGATCATCTGGATCTCGCCATGTCTGACGGCGGCGGCGGCATCGGTGGTGAACTTGATGCGGCCGGCCGCATGGTTCTCCTTGACGAGGTTTTCCAATCCGGGTTCGAAAATGGGAACCAGGCCCTGATTAAGCCGCTCGACCTTGGCGGCGTCGATGTCGACGCACACCACATGATGCCCGACTTCGGCAAGCACCGCCGCCTGCACGAGGCCGACATAGCCAATTCCAAACACCGTCAAGTTCATTCGGTTTCATTCCCATGCAAGGCAACGGACCGCCTTCGGCCCGGCCAGTTCAAATCGACTTTCCCAACTACTTTACGCTGCATGCCAGCGATTCCGGAAATTGACAGGGTTCGCCCAAGGCCGTGAACGCGACGCGATCGATCTGCAGCGTGAGCTTGCGCCCAGGATCCGCGAACGCTCCCAACCAACCGGTCATCGTATCGCTGCCCCACAGGCTGAAGAAAATCTTCTGCGCATGGCTCGGCAATTTCGCCGGATCGGTGATCGTGTTGACCAACTCACCGTTGACGTACCAGCGCAAGCTGTCCTTCTGCCAGACGAAGGCGTAGTCGTTGAACGCATTCTGGGTGCCGCCCGGCACATCGACCAGCTTCTCGTTCTTGCCCTTGCCCGCGATATAGGCATTGACCTGCACCTTGGAGGTATCCTTGGTCAGGATTTCGAAGTCGATCTCATCCCAGGGCTGTTTGTCGGATGGACCGATATAGGAGAAGAACGCTGCGTTGAGGCCGGAGCCGGTGTCGGTCTTCAACCGGGCCTCATAGGTGCCGTAGCCGAAACGCTGCTTGGTCTGGACCTCGCCGCAGGCAAACTCACGGTCCTTCAGCTGCTGCTTCTCGAAGCCCAGCGACAGCACGCCGTCCGACAGGCTGACCTGTCCCTTCGACCAGGTGCAATTCTGATGGTTGCCATTGTTCCAGCCGTCGGAAACATACCAACGTGCACGATCCAAGCTTTTGAAATCGTCGACAAAGGACGGCGATGTCGGAATGTCCTGGGCATGGGAAGGGGTTGCCAGGAAACTGCCAAGAGCGGCCAGCAGCAACGCACCGAGCGAAACCAGCCGCCGCCGGCCGGCTTGCCCGGTCTGCTGTGCGAACGACGGTGCGTCAAGTGTTGTCGTGGACCTAGGTTTCGGATTCGAATTCATACAAACTCACCTTTGCGCTGTGCGTCCCCAACCCAAAGTCGACGTTCGAACCGCTCCTGAGCGGGCAACCTTGACTCTTTTGTGACCCTCCCGAATTGCTTTTCTTGCCTTGCATCAAATCCGTTGCAACAGTTCCGAGCCCTCACCTTCAACCCCTGCCGGCTCCCGCCGGCCTGGCGAATTCAGCCGCGGGGGCCGTATCGGCACTCTCGTCGAAGACGATATCCAGCGAATGGCGAAGATCCTTCATCATGCCGTCCTGGCGCGACAGCGCCGCAATGCGGCGTTCGCAATTCAGGATCGACTGCGTCAGTGCGCTGACTTCGGATGACCGTTTGTCAGAGGCGGAACCGTTTTCCATTGCTTCGACCAGGAAGGCGGCGTTGGTCGCCTTCGTCCGATAGCGATTCTCGAGTCCGGCCCTCTCGGACTCGATCTCGGCCGCGATCTGCTCGAACAGCTTTGCCAGACGATCAAGACGTGAAACATCGGTCTGCCGGTCGCGGGCCGGATCCCTTGATCTGAAACCGAATATCGAGGCCATGAACTCAGATTCCTGTCATCGCCGGCTTGTGGGCCGGGCTTCTGGCCGATCCCCGCAGCCGGGGCTCAGAAAACTCGCGTCGCATTGTCCTGCTTCTCCCGGGGGGAGACGTCAGACCAATCCGATCGGGGCCAGTTCGGCTGGTCGTCCAATTGCTGCACCGCAGCATAGACTGCCATCGTCGGGGCCGCGAGGCAACTACCCAATTCGTAAACTCATAAATCCGGCCGAAATGGTTTGCGTGATGCCGAAATGGCTTGTGTGCAGCCTTACCGCTCCTTGCCCGTGCTGGTTCCGGCCATCAGAAAGCGCAGCGGCGGCACATGCTTTTGCCTGGAAGCAAGGCCGACACGGCGAAACAGCGCCTCAAGCTTGTCGGACGCCACGCCCTGGACAATGGGGATGAGGTTGGATTGGCTGGCGAAAGCGTAAGCCGCGGCCGATGCCAGCCCCTGTTCGGACTTGACGTCGAGGAAGTTGCGCAGCCGATATTTGTCGCGCACGTGCCGCTCATGTCGCCGCAGCACGGCTTTCGAGCCTTCCGGCAGGCTGTCGATGGCCAGCAGCGCCAGATCCGCATCGGCCAGACGCTCCAGGTCCTGGGTCTTGTGGCGGCCGCTCAGCGAATCGGCGCGGACGATGGCGCCGTAGCCGCAGGAGCGAATGACCTTGAACCGCGCCCCGCGGGCGACCGCGCGGGCGTAGAGTTCATAGTCCTCGCCCAGCCGCAGGCGCTCGTCGTAGCGCAAGCCATGGCGGTCGAGGAAGGCGCGGCTGATTACCGGCTTCAAAAAGCCCAGTTCGCCCCTTTGCACGCGGCGCCTGGAGATATTGCCTTCGACGAAGCGCTCGAAATCGAGGAACTCCGGATCGGCAGCAAATTCCGGCGCGACGATTTTCGTTGCATCGCCCGTCGCATCGTCCCTGATCAGCATGATGTTGTCGGCCGCGAAATCCCAATCGGCGCCGGCAAACAGGTTGCGAAACCGGCCTTCGAGGAAAAAATCGTCGGCATCGAGAATGCTGATGAACGGCGATTTCGAGGCGCTGATCGCGGCGTTGCGGGCAGCGGAGGGGCCACGATTGACGTCGAGGCGCATCACCGTAAGCCGGCCGCTGCCGTCGTCGGCGGATCGCGCGACGTCAGCGGTGCCGTCGGTGGAGCCGTCATCGACGACGACGACCTCCGCCACTTCCCGTTCGCGCAACGCGGACGCTATAGCGACAGCGATTGTCACCGCCGCGTTTTTTGCCGCGATGATCACGCAGACCTCGGATTTCGTCATCGACATGGATTTGCCTCTCGTACAGGTGATATCGATTTGCCCTCGCCCCGTACTCGTTCGATGCCCGATGAAATTGCCATCAGCGCCCAATCTGTCTTCATTCAGCGATTGCCCGGCCGTTCAAAGATCCGGCGGCTGATGTCGGCGGACGCCGCCCAGCCGGCTTCGGCCAGATAGCGGACCGGCGCGCGGCCGCACAGTTCCCACAGCACCGTTCGCCGCTGTGGCCACCGCAGCGACGGCTGCCACGGCGCGATAACCATGCTGAGCAGATCCTCATTGCCGATGCGCGACAGGATTCGTTTCGCCCGCTCCGACAGCAGCGTGCCGGCACCGCCGAGCAGCACATCGGCGGCGCGCAGGCCAAGCAGCAGCGTGTCATCCAGTCCCTGCGCGGTTGCGGCATCGAGCACATGCTGCTGATCCGCCTCGTCGAGGCGGCTGGCGCTGGCTTGAACGTCGCAGACATAGCCCGCACAGGGTTCCCGGTTGAAAAGCGCCTTGGCGACGCTGATGCAGGACAAAAGCAAAGTATCGGCTGCCGAGGTGAACGGCGCCGTCGCCCCGGCGATCTCGACCTGTCGTTTGCGCCGCAGAAACCCGTCCGCGTCGCGCGGGCTCGGCGAGCCGGGCTGCTGGAGGCGGTAGTGAAGATCGACCGTGGACTGCCTCGGCCCGTCGCCGTGGGTCATGTGTTGTTCGCCGAGGAAGCGGACCCACCAGACGGAACGCGACTTGCCTGATACCTCGTAGCCGATCGTGCGAAGCGCATCACGCGCCCTGAAAAACCCGACGGGCGAAACCAGAATGTCGACATCGCCCGAAGGCTTCATGAAGTGGTCGCCATAGAGCAGCTGTTGCTGGAAGGGGCCCTTCAGGAAGACGAAATCGATTTCGCTGGCGCGCAGCACGTCATGGATCGCCATCGAATCCATGATGCAGGATGCGTTCATCGAAACCGTCCTCCTGCGGTAGGTGTCGAGCCACTCGAAAAGCTCGGGCGGCCTCTCATGCGCAGTTGCGCGCGATAGGGCCTTGAGGACAAAGGTCGCGACCTTGTTCAGCCTGGCAATGTCGGCAATTTTGGCGCAGCCAAGGCCAGGCATCGACACGTTGCCGGCGGCGGCGTGCGGCCCCGCGAAATACAACCGCAGGCATGCCTGCACATAGGCCACCTCGTCGGCACAGTCGGCGGCGCGCAATCGTTCGTATGAACCATCCGGCAGGGCCATTTAGCGCATAGTCTCCAAATAAAGCGGTTTGCGCGACGCTTATGCTGCAAGTGCGAAACAAGCATCACCAAAAACCTTGATGCCGTAAAGCCTTTCCTTTTGCAGTGCGGAATTTTGCAACCGGGGCGTTTACCGATACCGCCTGAAAGGCAGTGAAAATCGTAGTTGAAACATCCCCACCAAGGCGTTTTTCAGCCGGGCTCAGCAAGGATTTGCCAAATGAAGTTGCTCCATTAGCAGCGCCTAAAATACAAGCGCCAAGCAAATACTTTATGCAAGCAAAATCAAATGCTTAAAGAATCGTCGTCGCTATAACTCATGTGCCTATGAAATCCACTCAAAAGAAGTCAGATTTTGGGCGTAGCTCACACATGTAGTGACACCCGCAACCCGTAATTGATTAACGCCTGGTAAATCAGGCTTGACTCATAAATGCTGCTATGCAGCTATTGCGTTGCAGCATGAAAGTGCTGACGGCACTCGACAGGCCGTTTCCAGTCCTTATCGGAGAGTAAAATGGAACAGAATGTTGAAAAGCATGAATATGAAACGCCAAGCCTGACGGTGCATGGTTCGATTGAAACCATCACCCAGGGCGGCGGCGGCAGCACGGCGATCGACGCCTCGTTCCCCGCGCACACGCCGATCGGCGACCTGACGTTCTCCTGAGCCTATCGTAGTTTTCCGGAGTGACGACGTTACGTACTCTGGACCCAAGGAAATAGGAGAGTCGGGGGCAAACCTCCGACTCCGCTTTCATTGCCTGGAACTGCCTGTGCGTATTGTAAGCGAGGTTTTGGGATGAACTGGAAGCTATCTGACCATGATCTGGCCGACCACGATTTGATAGGCGCGACCAAGGATGCCGTGGCTTGCGAGTTCGGCAATGGCCTGGCGCTGCTTTATCTCAAATCCAATGTCTATTACAGCCTGAATGGCGTCGGCGCCTTCATCTGGGAGTTGATCCAGGAGCCCAGATCGATCGCCGACATCCGCGGTGCCGTGCTTGCGCGTTACACTGTCGACCCACAGCGCTGCCAGGCCGACGTCGACGCATTGCTGAAGGGCTTGGCCGATAACGGGCTTGCGAGGCTGCAGCATGAGGCACTTGTCTAAGCCGGTTCCGCAAAAGTGGATCACGGATTCGCGACAGGAATCCGCGAGAAAGAAAAGTCCCAAGCAAACAAAGCGCGGGGGAAGCCGGCGCGGGCTGGTCAGGGTTTTCTCCCTGAGCGGCTCGGAAATGATCTTTCTTAGCCACTGCCTGCTGGTGGTCGCGGCGGTTCGGCTTGGGCTGACGCTGCTGTCCTATAACCATGTTCGCAGCCTGGTGACGCGGCTCGACGCACGTCAGTGCGCTTCAATGGGCGAGTTGCGGCGTGTCGCCTGGGGCGTTGCCGCCGCAGCCCGTTTCGTCCCTTACGCCACGTGCCTGACCCAGGCACTTTCGGGCCAGTACATCCTCGCCCGCCAGGGCAATGCCTCTAAAATACGCATCGGCATCGAACGTGGCACGGGCAAGCAGTTGAAGGCGCATGCCTGGCTGGTCAGCGACAACCATATCGTGCTTGGCGGATCGATCGACGGTTTCGCCTATCTCGTTGATCACGGCAGCCGATGAGCGGCGTCGCCGGAATCTTACTGCGACAGAGGCTCGCACCGGCGGTCGCGGCGGGTGACATCCAGCAGATGCTGGCGCGCATGCGCCATCGTGGCCCTGACGGCAGTTCGTGGTGGCTGGACGCCAGCATCGCGCTTGGCCACGCCTGGCTCAATACGTCAGATGAAGCCGGTCCGGGTCCGCGGACGATGGCCGGCGGCAGGCTCGCCATCACCGCCGATTGCCGGCTGGACAACCGCGACGAGCTGCTGGCCAGGCTCGGCATCCGCGACCAGTCGGTCGCCGACGCGATCGTGCTGATGCGGGCCTATCTGCGCTGGGGCGAAGCCTGCACGGAGCATCTGCAAGGCGATTTCGCCTTCGCCATCTGGGACGGCGAGCGGCAATCGTTGTTTTGCGCCCGCGATCATTTCGGCGTCAAACCGTTCTACTACCACGCGGCGGACCAGCGTTTTTGCTTTGCCTCCGAGATCGGGCCGATCCTTGGTGTCGATGGCGTCGGTGCGCGCGTCAGCGAGCATCAGATTTCCGGATTTCTGGCCGGGCTTCCCGACGACCCGCAGTCTACTCCCTACAGCGATATTTTCAGCCTGCCGGCCCGCCACAGTCTCACCGTCACCGCGCAACAAGTGGTGCTGCGCCGATACTGGCAGATCGAACCGTCGGTGCGGCCCTTGCGGTCCGACGCAGCCGAGGAGTTCGCCCACCTGTTCTCGCAATCGGTGCGCAACCGCATGCGGGGAACTTCCGCGGTCGGCGCGATGCTGAGCGGCGGCCTCGATTCCTCGTCGATCGCCTGTGTCGCCGGCCTGCAGAATGCCGCCGCGGGCAAGCCGAAGCTGCCGACCTTCTCGCTGATCTTCGACAAGGGTTCGCCGATGGACGAGCGGCCCTTCATCGACGCCGTTCTCGACCAGCAGCAGGTCGACGCGACGCTGATCCCGGTCGGCAACTATGCGCCATTCGCCGAATTTGAACGCGTGCTGGAAGAACAGCAAGGAACGTTCCTGGCGCCGGGCCTGACGCTGACACGCGGTATCTATCGGACTGCCGGCGCCAAGGGCATCAAGGTGCTGCTGGACGGCCATGGCGGCGACGAGGTCGTTTCACAAGGCCACGGCCATCTGCATGAGCTTGCCAATGCCGGCAGATGGATGGATTTGTGGCGCGAGGTCCGCAGCGCCTCCAACACTTATGGCGACAGCACGCTTGGCCTGTATTTCCAGTTCCTGGCCCTCTACGGGCCGGCCTGGCGCATCGCCAGGCTGAGATATCTGGCGAACCGTGCCCTGAACAGGATCCGCAAGACGGTGCAGATGCCGCGCGGCTGGCGCGACCTGATCAATCCGGACCTGGCCAGGCGAACCGAGCTTGTCGACCGGTTCCACCGGGCCGGATATATGCCGCCCGGCATCCAGGCCAGCGACGCGCTCAGCCATCGCTGGATCCTGTCAAACGGCTATGTCCCGCATGCTTTCGAGGTTCTCGACAAGGCCGCGGCCAATTTCGGCGTCGAGCCGCGCTACCCCTTCTGGGACAAGCCGCTGGTCGAGTTCTGCCTTGCGCTGCCGGGCGAGGCGAAGCTGAGCCACGGCTTTGGCCGTTATGTGCTGCGCCGCGCCATGCAAGGCGTCCTGCCGGCGGCGGTGCAATGGCGGCGCGACAAGATCGATTTCACCGCCAATCTCGTCAACGGCATGCTGCGCAACCACCGCGACCTCCTGGAACAGCTGCTGGTCTCGGATGCGGGCCGCATTGCGCCCTACGTCAACCTGCCACAGGTGAGTGCTGCCTATGCGCGCCTGCTGCGCCGGCCCGATCAGGCAGCGCCCCTGGATGTCCAGTATGTCTGGCGCTCGGCCTCGCTGTCGCTGTGGCTGCGGCAGCTCCAGCACAGCGGGAGCCACGCATGACGCCGCGCAACGAGCCGCTCACCGCATACAACGGTCACCCCCATCCGCATGGCCGGACTGTACGAGAACGCCGCTTCTACCGGGCTTATGGCATGACCATCGCATCCGAGGTGACGTTGCCGGAGCTGGAGCCGGCGCCGCCGGGAGCGGCGGATGTCGTGATTGCCGTCGGCGCCATCGACATGCCAAAGCCCTCGCCGGAGGCCGCGACCGACTTCCGCTTCGAGCCGCACCGGCAATATCTGACCTGGCATGCTGTCGGTGCGTTCCTGATCAGCGATGACTGCCGCATCGACATAGAACCGGCACCCGGCGTCGACGACACGCTGATCGCGTTTCCGCTGCTCGGCCCGGTCATGGCGCTGCTCTTGCACCGGCGCGGCCTGCTCGTCCTGCATGCCAGCGCCATTGCCGCCGCCGGCACGAGTGCCATCTTCATGGGCGACAAGGGTGCCGGCAAGTCGACGACGGCGAGCGCGATGATCCGGGCCGGACACCAATTGCTTACCGATGACGTAGTAGCGCTCGACCTCGCCAATCCGAGTGAGCCGATGATCGTTCCGGGTTTCCCGCAGATCAAGCTGGCGGCCGACGCGGCGGCGGCGATCTCTCTCGGGGAAGCGGAAGTGCGCCCACAAGTGCATCCGGCGATCGACAAGATGCAGCATCGCCTGAACGGCGGCTTCTCCGGCGACAAGGTGCGGGCAACCAGGATCTATATTCTCGAGCGCGGCGAAAAAGCTGACATCACGCCCTTGCCCGCTATCGCCGCTCTGCCGGCCATCATCAAATTCTCCTATGTGACGCGTTTTGGCCGCGCGGCGCTGCCCAGCGATTTCGCGGCGGTGCATCTGCGTCAATGTTCAGCGATTGCTAACCATATCGGCGTGTGCCGGCTGGAAGTTCCGACGGGTCTCGGCAGGATCGGCGAAGCCGTGGACCTGATCGAAAGGGATCTGGCGGCCGGCAGTCGGCGGCCGTGAGCGCGATCATGTCGAAGTCCTCAATCCTTCGCCTGTCGCTGTTTCGAGAAATTGCCGCATTCGGCGCCGTCATTGCCCAGATCGGCGGGCGGCGAACCTGGACGGCGCTTCTCTTCCTCATCCTGGGCAGCCTGACCGAGGGCATCTCCATCCTGCTGTTGATCCCGCTGCTGCATCTGGTCGGACGCCCCGACCAGGATTTCGCGGTCAGGCTGCCGAACAATGATTTCGTGCACTGGCTGGTGCCGGACGGAACACTGCAGCTGACGACAGTGCTTTGCGCGCTGGTCGGGCTTGTTGCTGTGCAGGCCGCGTTCAACCGCTTCAAGTCGGTCTACATGGCCAAACTTCTGTTCGATTTCATCAACCGCGTTCGACTGAACCTGTTCGAGAGCATCGGCAAGGCGCGCTGGGGCGTTTTCACGCGCATGCGCAGCTCCGATCTCGACCACGCCCTGACCGGCGACATCGACCGCGTCCAGGGGGCTGCTTTCTCGCTGTTGATGCTGGTGCAGATCGCGGTACTTCTGGCCGGCTATCTCATGATCTCCGTGTTCATCTCGCCGGTCATGACGCTGTTTGCCGTCATCATCGGCATCCTGATGTTCGTGGCGCTGCAGCCCTTCCGGACGCGGGCCACCGCCTTTGGCCGGGTGCTGACCGCCAATCGCCAGGATCAGTACCGGACGGTCTCGGAATTTCTCGCCGGCATCAAGGTAGCCAAGAGCCTGAACGTCGAAGCCAGCTATTTCGCGCAACTGCAGTCGACACTGGAAAAGATGAAGGCCGACAATATCGACTATGTGCGCAACAGCACCATCGGCACCGCGGTGTTCCAGGTGGCGAGCGTCGTGGGCTTGAGCCTGTTCATCTATGTGGCGCTGGTCCGCTTCAACCTGTCGCTGGCCGAGATCGTCGTGTTGCTGCTGGTCTTCATGCGCATTGCGCCGCGCTTCATGGACATGCAGACGCAGGCCCAGCAAGTGCTGATCAACCTGCCCGCCTATACGGCGATGCGCAGCATGCAGGCGCGGTTCGACGCCGAACGCGAACCGGATGACGGCGGCGGCATTGCGGAAGGCGGCAAGCTGTCACTCGCCACCGGGCTCAACATCAGGGACGTTTCCTTCGGATATGGCGACGACCCCACCAAGGCGGTGGTCGCCGGCATCACCTTCGGCTTGCCGGCCGGCAAGGTCACCGCCCTGATCGGCCCCTCCGGATCGGGCAAGAGCACGATCGCCGACATGCTGCTTGGCCTGCTCGAGCCTACCGCCGGCAAAATGCTCGTCGACGGCGTCGAGATCGATGCCGGCAATCGCCGCCGCTGGCGCGATCAGGTGGCCTATGTGCCGCAGGACGTGTTTCTGCTGCATGACACGATCGCGGCGAACCTGCGCCTTGCCGCGCCGCAGGCCAGCGATGACGATCTGTGGGCCGCGCTGCGCTCGGCGCACGCCGGCGAGTTCGTCGAACGGCTGGACCTCAAGCTCGAGACGGTGGGCGGCGACCGCGGCGTGCGGTTTTCTGGCGGCGAACGCCAGCGCATCGCGCTTGCGCGCGCGCTGCTGCGCAAGCCGTCGCTGCTCATTCTCGACGAAGCCACCAGCGCGCTCGACTGGCAGAACCAGTCGCTGATCGCCAGGTCGATCGACGGATTGCGCGGCACGATGACGATCCTGACCATTGCGCACCGGCCGTCGATGATCGCCTTCGCCGACTGGGTGGTGGCGATGGAAAACGGCCGTATCGTCGAGGTCGGCCAATACCAGCGGCTGAAGGAAAAAACCGGCAGCCGGTTGTCGAGGATGCTGTCGGGGGAACAGTCGGAGACCCAACCCGCCAACGTGGCGTGAGGCCGGCGAGCCTCCGGCCAGCTAGTGCAGGCCGCGCCTGGCGCTGCCCAGCTTCTCGCCTTCGGCGACCTCTGGCGCATTCAGCTTTCGCTCGGCGTCACGAGCCATGTCTGCCGGCGTCGGCGCGCTCCTGGCGATCATGGCATAGACGAGCACGAAATAGCCCGCCTGAATGACGACGGCGCAGATGATCACGCGCACCACTATTGTGCCTATCGACGCGCCGCCCAGCCAGGACCAGCCGACCACGATAGCCAGAGCGAAAATCATCCCGAGGATGAATTTTGGAAGCGCCATACCCAACAGCCCATAAACCGGCTCGGGTACATATAACGATTGCCCCACCCGAGCGCCGTCCCTTGTCATGTGGGCTTGTTAAAGGTCGCCCACTCTCGGCCGGTTGCTTCCGGCCTTTTCTACCTGTCGCCACTCTGACAGATATAATTTGCAATTCTATTAAGGCGAGCAATAGGCGGCAAGGGCAACTCCGAATATTTTTCATTGGGTTTTTGCGATCGACTCCGCCATGGTGCAATGCACGCAACGGGATTTAAGCCGATCTCCGGCCTTCAGCGCTTTTCAGTAAGATAGACAATATTAAGTAGTATTTTACATGGTTTTGTCCAAGCATCACCGCGAGCTAAAGCACTAATGTGTACCATGCCTTGGCAACTAGGTAGGCTTGCCTAAAAACCGCCCTAAAAATGTCCGTATTTTTTCGACGATGCCCATTTCTTGTCACAAATGTGCTAAATATGCCGAAATTTGTGCATGTCTAGCTTATTATTTAGTCAATTCATGACGCGACTATTTCAACGGGGTGGGAAATTGTGTGTTGCGCTGCAACATTTTTTTGGTATCTTGCCGCGAACCATTCGTTCAACGCATGGAGTTTACGGCATGAGGGACGTTGCCAAGTCGGCCACCGCGGGCTTTTCGCAGGCTGACATCGATTTTCCGCCGCCGATCGGCGGCCTGCTCAAACGCAGCTTCGATATCGCCGGTTCACTGATCGGCTTGATCGCTCTCAGCCCGCTGTTTGTCATGATCGCGCTGCTCGTCAAGTTTTCCGACGGCGGCTCGATTTTCTACGGCCACAGGCGAATCGGGCGCGGCGGGCGGATTTTTCCATGCCTGAAGTTCCGCACCATGGTTCCGGACGGCGACAAGGTACTGGCAGCCTATCTCGCCACCAACCCGGACGCCAATGCGGAATGGATTGCGACCCGCAAGCTGAAGAACGACCCGCGTGTCACCCGTGTCGGAGCGGTGCTGAGGAAACTCAGCCTCGATGAACTGCCCCAGATCATCAACATCCTGCAGGGCGACATGAGCCTTGTCGGCCCTCGTCCGGTTGTACGCGACGAACTGGAGATCTATGGCACATCCGCCGTCTATTACCTGAAATCCCGCCCAGGCCTGACCGGCCTGTGGCAGGTCAGCGGCCGCAACGATGTGTCCTATGACAGCCGCGTCGCCTTCGACCGCCACTATGTCGAGAACTGGTCGCTGTTCGAGGACGTTCGCATCATCATCAAGACCGTCCCGGCCGTCTGGATGTCGCGCGGCTCTTACTGACCGGCCGGAGGCCAATACCAGACACTGGGACAAGCATTCGACGGCAAGCTCATCGGGCGATGGGGCTAAAGCGGATCGGAACGTTCAGTTGAAGACAGATATGTTCGAAGCCTTTCGCAGCGGCCCGGTTTCCGGCCGCCTGCGGCGGGCGCGTTTATTGGCCACATGCCTTGCCGTGTCGCTCGTCGTCCCCCACATCGCCGCCGCCGGCGATTACCGCCTCGGGTCGCAGGACAAGCTCACCATCCGCGTTGCCGAATGGCAGACCGTGGAAGGCACCTTTCGTGACTGGTCGGCGGTGAATGGCGAGTACACGGTCGGCCCATCGGGCACGCTGTCGGTGCCGTTCGCCGGCGAGTTGCCGGCATCCGGCAAGACCACGTCCGAAATCGCAGCGGCGATCAGCGAGGCGCTGCAGCGTAAGCTCGCCCTATCGGACAAGCCCGAGGCCTCTGTCGAAATGGCGCAGTTCCGGCCATTCTACATTTCGGGCGAAGTGCAGAACCCCGGCCAATTTCCTTATGTGCCCGACCTGACAGTGCTGAAGGCGATCAGCGTCGCCGGCGGCATCAGGCGCAGCGCCGATTATGGCCCCCAACTCGGCAAGGACCTGGTCACCGCCAAGGGCAATTTCGATATCTCCGACGACCTGCGCATTCGGCTGATCGTCAAGCGCGCCCGCATCGACGCGGATATGGCCGGCAAGACGAGTTTCGATGTGCCTAAGGAGGTCGAGGGCGACCCCAGACTGCCAGCCATCGTCGCCGACGAGATGACGATCCTGACGTCCGACCAAAGGGCGTTGAAGCTGAAACTCGAGGCGCTCGACGATCTGAAAGGGGTTTTGCAGTCCGAGATCGAATCGCTGCAGAAGAAGATCGTCAACCAGCAGCAGCAGGTCGACCTGGCACAGCAGCAACTCACCAGCATCGGCCCGCTGGCTCAGAAAGGCCTGATCGCCAACGCCCGACTGTTGGATTCGCGGCAGTCCGTCGCCGACCTGCAGGGCAAGATCCTGGACTACGAAACGGCCATCCTCACCGCCAAGCAGTCGATCAGCAAGGCGACGCAGGACGCCATCGATGCCCAGAACACCTTGAGTTCAAGTCTCGCCACCGACCGGCAGCAGACCGAAGCCGACCTGAACGAGGCGGCGCTGAAGGCGAATATGCAGAAAGGCCTGATAGCCCAGGCCAGCGATCCCGCGACGACGGCCGCTATGACAAATGATCAGCAGCCCACCCTCCTCTATTCGCTGGTGCGCAACGTCGACGGCAAGACCAGCGAAATCGCCGCGAAGGAAGAGACGCTGGTGCTGCCTGGCGACGTGATCAAGGTCAAACTGGCGCCGCTGGCCAGCCAGTAGGCTCGCGAACCCCGGCATCATTCAGTGTTTCGATCCGTCCCGGCAAGGGATAGATTTTTTTGTCTAAAGCGCGGCGCGTTGAAGCGGATTCAGTCGACGGGCTTTAGGCTTTGTTTTTTATGCACGTCGTTGCCGGAGCCACTTTTGGGCGACATGCATTAGGCGTCACGCAAGCCGGGCGGAGGCTTCCCGTGCTCTGGCCTCAGCCCGCGAGTTGATAGGTCATGACGGATCGGCGGCCGCCGGACGGCCGGCATGCCGGGGCCAGTCAGCTTCTCCCCTGGCCTCCGCCTGCTCCAGGACCTGCGACCGCCGCGTGCGGGTAACGGGCAGCCGCGCCAGCTTGAAGAAGCTGAAATACATCAGGAACGAGCCCATGATGTAGGGGTTAAGTATCTCGACCTCGACGAAGGAGCGGATCAGCAGCAGCACCATCACGCCGAAGAGGATCACCGAATCCGCCTGCCATGTCCTGAAGATCACCGCCGAAACATGGCCGTAGAGCGTGCGCAGCATGATCAGCGATACCAGTGTCGCTCCGACGAAGCCGAGTTCGACGAGAGCCTCGATATAGGTATTGTGAAAGTGGAAGCCGGTGCGGGTGGTGATGTAGAATTCGTTCCAAAGCCGCTCGGCTTCGGCGAAGCCCTGCACCCAATAGGCGGCATAGCCAACACCGAGAATCGGCGATTTCTGCACGGCATTCCAGCCCTGCTCCCACAGATAGGTCCGCCCGGTGAGCGTCGAATCCTTGCCGAAGAGGCCGAGGACGAAGTCCATCAGCCCGAGATTCAAGGCGACAAAGGCAACGACGACCAGCAGGCCGGCGCCGATCAGGAAAATCACCCGGCGGTAGCGGCGTGACAGAAGTTTGCTCATCGCTAGAAGCGCCACCAGCGCCAGAACCGCCGGTATCGAGGCCATCGAGGTCGCCGAATGCGAGACGACCAACACATAGGCCGACAGCAGCACGATAGGCACCGCCAGGAGGAAGCTCAGCCGGCCGCGCCTGTAAAAGGCAAGGAAGACGGCGCAGAAATAGATGCCGAGCGAACCGACAAAGCCGATCTGGTTCTTGGAGGCGAAGGCGCCGACGAAGTTGACGGTGCCGTCGAGAACGTCCTCGGAATAGTTCGCGACCTTCAGCGAATAGAGCAGGACGACGAATATCCCGATCAGGGCACCGATCGTCAACGTGCGCACGCTGACGGTGCGCGCAGCGACGTAGGCGCAGGCTATATGGGAAAAATACTGGATGGCCGTTCTCACCGTGACGCCGGGCGCCTGCGACCAGAAGACGGAGGAGCAGACATAGGCGGCAAACAGCAGCGGCAGCCAGGCGCTGGACAGCTGGCGCAGGAACCGCCGGTAATCGACCAGGATGAGCGGAAGCCAAACCGCATAGTAGGCGAGGATCAGCACCTGGCCGAAAATGACGGAGTAGGAAAACGCCCAGATCGAGACGGCTACGGCAAAGGCGCCATAGACCGAGTTCCTCTCGGGATCGACCAGCAGGGACTTTGGTATCTTCATCTCAGAGTCCCGCCGACACGACCCACGGCCGGCAAGCCATGAGCCGGCCGGAATTTTCGCAAACATGGGCGTGCAATAAACGGCGTCTCCATTGTGCAGTGCAATATAACCTATCGCGCCCGGCGCTCAATGGCAAATCCGGTCACCTTGTCTTACAGCCTGTGCGAAACGCGGAGGGTGGGCGCTACCACAGTGCTCCGCCGGTGATCTGTATGTTTTCCATGGTGATGCCCTTGGCCAGATCAGAGCACAGGAAGACCGCCAGTGCCGCGATCTCCTGCGGCTGCAGCATGCGCTGCTGCGGATTGCCCCTGGCGATTTCGGCCATCGCATCTTCTGGCGTGCGCCCCTTGCCCTCACGCTCGACGACCTGCGCCACATTGCGGCGCATCAGCTCGGTCTCGACCCAGGTCGGGCTGATCATGACGCAGGTGACGCCGTGCGCCGCACCTTCCAGCGCCACGCAGCGGGTCAGGCCGAGAAGACCGGCCTTGGAAGCACAGTAGGCAGGGTTGTCCTTCCAGCCGACCGAGGCCGCCGTCGAGCCGATGTTGACGATGCGGCCCCAGCCGCGCTCGATCATGCCCGGCAGCACGGCACGCGTGACGCGGAAGGCGCCGGTCAGGTTGGTGTCGACGATCTTGTCCCACAACGCGTCGGAATGGCCGCAGACCGGTTGCTCGGCGGTGGTGCCGGCGGCGTTGACCAGAATGTCGGCCGGTCCGATGGCCGCTTCGGCGTCCGCCGCGAAACGGTTGGTGACGTCGCTGTCGCGCACGTCGAGATGGGCGGCGTGGACCTTGGTGCCATGGACGGCAAGGGCTGAACGCACACGCTCGATCTCGTCCGCGCCGGGATAGTAGGCGGCATCGGATCTGTCAGCGCCGGCGGGCGCGATGTAGGAGCCGACGGCGACATTGGCGCCGGCTTCGGCCATTGCCGTCGCAATGGCAAAGCCCATGCCTGAAAACCCACCGGTGATGATGGCCCCGCGGCCCGAAAGGTTCTTCATGGCGCGTGGTCTCCGCTCTGTTCCGGGTAGGCAATCAGGCCTGGCCGGATTTGGCAATCACACTCGAAGGCAGCGACAACCATTCATGTTCCCTGCAGCGGCTTGCCCAGCCATTCGCGGTAAAAGCCTTCGAGGTCGGGTTCGAAATCATGCACGATGGGATAGCCGGGTGCGGCCGCTTCCACCTCGTGCAGCGTGCCGCACTCAGGGCAGATGAACTCGCGGATTTCCATCCATTCGGGATCGGGAAGATCGCTGTTGGGATAGATTTCACGCAGCGCCTCCTCGGTGTTGCGGACATGAATAGCAGCGTTGAGCTTCCAGTTCTTGCGATAGTCGCCGAAGGAATGGCCGCACTCGCAACGAGTGATCCGCTCATCGCCGCTCTGGCAGATGAACAGGTGATCCGAGACCGGCAGCAGGATCGGATCCTTCCAGGCAACACGGTCCTGATAGACGGCGACCATCTTGAAGAAGCGGTCGTCGTCCTTGTAGGCGCTCATAATGCGCCGGGTTTGCGGCCAGGGCAGCTGGCCGGCTGCCAGATCGCGGATAACTTCCTTGCTGTACGAGGTCATGGCTTAGCTCCCGGCATGAAGATCGATCTGGCGTCGACGTTCCAGAACTCACTGAAATCCCTAGTGAAGCGCGAGGACAGCTTGATCGCGCTGGCGTACATTTTCTTCACTTCCGGGGCGAAGTCGGCCTTCTCGACACGGCCACGCTCTGAGGCGATCCAGTCGGCTACCGGGATCGCCTTGGCCAGGCGCTGCTTGCGCATGGCGGCACGGCGCTTCGCCGTGGCATCGATGTCGGCAACGGGATAGCCGTCTTCATCGTCCTTCAGCATGATACCGAAAACCTGGTCCGCCGCCTCGCGGGTCAGAAACCCGTTCTCGACATCCCATGCCGTCTTGATCGGATCGCGCTCCAGCACGTCGCCATAGCCGCCGCCGCCATTGTAGGAATGGCTGAAGATGTCGCCTTCCTTGTGTGGCGCGGTGATATAGGGACCCTCGACCACGGCATGGTCGCCGCCGATGTTCTTCTCATAGTCCGAGACGTATGGATCGATGCCGGGCGCATGCGCCAGCGGTTCGCCTTTTGCCGCCAGTTCATGGATGTTGGAGTTGCGTACGGCGCGATGCTTCTGGCAGGTCGGCGCGGGATAGCCGCCGCACATGCCGCCATTGTCAAAGACGCGCGAGGAATGTTCCGAGGTGTGGAGCCTGAGATGCGAGGTCTTGTTGATCAGCCAAGTCGAGACGAACGAGCAGCCGCCGCGATATTTGCCGGCACCGCCGGAGTTCGGGACGATCGAGCGGCCGATATAGACCATCGGCATCGACTGTTCCCAAACCTCGATGTTGCCCATGTCGGATTCCGGGTTCCAGCCGACATAGGCGGTGTCGAGACCGTCCTTGATGGCGAGCGCGCCGGAACCGGCGGCGGCGCATTCGAAATGCGCCATGCCGAACGGCGTGCCGTACTGGCTTTCGCCACCCATCTCGATCATCGGGCTGTTGACCTGGCCGACGAAGGCTTCCTCGACATAGCCGCGTGCCACGAAGCTGCGCGACAGCAGCCGCTGGAAAACGCCATAGGCCGGCAGCAGGAGTGCCCATGAGGTGGCCGTCGCCACCATCTCATTGTCGGGGTTGGTCCAGGTGCCGTGCGGCAATTTCAGTTCGGTCGCCATCCAGGCGCCGTCATTGACCAGGCCCTCGAAATTCATGTGCTGGGTCAGCGTCACGAACATGCCGCCATCCATGCCGGCCGGCGTGCAGTTCATCGAATGGTAGCCCCAGGGCTGCGTGCCTTCGAAGTCCATGGTGATCTTGCCGTCTGATGTGATCTCCATCTCGATCGGGATGTTGTAGAGCCAGTCGGGATCGCCGAGCAGCTGGAAGCCGGGCTTTCCCGCCGTGACGTGGCCGTAGAAAGTGTGGCCGCGATAAATGCCGGGAACGGTGAGCTGGCGGGTGCGGGCGAGCTGGGCGCGGCGGCCTTCCTCGATGAACTCCTTCGACACCTTCATCCAGTAGTCGAGGCCGATCTCGGAGATCAGCTGCTTGACGCTTTCGCGCATGTCGATGCAGGAGGCGACCTTGGCCTTCTCGTCGAGCACCCAGTAGATCGGCATGCGGAGATTGCGCTCGCAGCGGATGACGTAGTCGCGGCGGATCTCGTCATTCTCGCCGATCTTCTCGGCGCAGACGAACAGGCCTTCGGTGAAGCGCTCCTGCGCGAGACAGACGTCGCCGCCGGGCGTGATGCCGCCGGCTTCCAGCTCGTGGCAGACAGCGCCGGCCCAGCCGACCAGCGTGCCTTCATGGAAGATCGGCACCACATCCATGACGTCGGGCACCTGCACGGTGCCGATGAAAGCATCGTTGTTGGCGAAGATATCGCCTTCGCGGATTTTCGGGTTTTCCTCGTAGTTGTTCTTGATCATCCATTTGATGAAGCGGCTCATCGTATGGACGTGCACCATGATGCCGTTGGACAGCGCGATGGCATCGCCCTCAGGCGTGTAGATGGCGACAACCATTTCACCGACTTCGCGCACGCCGGGCGAGGCCGAAATGCGGCGCGCCATTTCGCGTGCCGAGACGCAATAGGCACGCAGCTTGGTGTGCAGCGTCTCGAATTTCAGCGGATCCTGGTTGCGTAGCGTGAGTTCCGTGATGCCGTCATAGCAGCCGGTCTCTTCCATCAACCGCTCGGAATCGAGCAGTCTTTCGCGAAGGCGCAGGGCCGAAGCAGGTTTGTCCAACATGGCGGTGCCTCTCAAGCGTGGGTGTAGTGCAGCAGCGTCCATTCATCGACATGGACGCGGTCCTGCGGATGAACGACGAGCGTGGTGGCGGGATGTTCGATGATGGCCGGGCCGATCACTTCGTGGCCGGGCTGCAGGAGATCCATCTCGTAGAGATTGGCCTTGTGCCAGCGCCCCGCAATATAGGCCTCGCGCACGCCCTTGTGGGCGGCTGCCGGATCCGACTTGCCGAGCGGCCGCTTGAGCAGCACCGGCTTGACCTTGTCGGCGGTGGCGATGAGGCCAAGCTCGGTGATGGTGAAGCCGGCTTCACCATAGCGCGACACGCGGTGGTTGACCTTGGCGTAGACAGCCTCGAACTCGTCGATAACCCTGCGCATGTCATCGGCCGAATTGACCTCAGCCAGCGGCGCCATGACTTCGACGTCCTCGAGCTGGCCTGTGTAGCGCATCATCAGGAACGGCACGGTCCTGATCTTTTCCCGCGCATGGCCGTCGGCGATCATCTCGTCGACTGCCGCCTTGGTCAGATCGCTCCAGACCGTTGTGACCTTGGCGCCGAAAGCGGCCAGCGTCGCCTCGTCGGCGCGCGACGGGATGTCGTGCTGCGTCGACACGGAATGACGGCGCATGAAATCGGCAGTCGTGCAGCCGAAGGCGGAGAAGGCGGCGGCAAACTGGAAGGTGATGATGTCCTTGAAGCCGATGCCCTTGGAGCAGCCGGCGAGATGCAGCGGGCCCGAGCCGCCATAGGAGAGCAGCGTGAATTCGGAGGGATGGATGCCTTGGCCGGAAATGACGCGGCGCAGCGCGTTGTTGGCATCGGACTCCAGCATGTCAATCATGCCCTCTGCCGCCTCTTCGACACCAACTCCCAGCACGTTGGCGCATTTCTCCTCGAAGGCTTTGCGTGCCTTCTCGACCTGCAGCACGACTTTGCCGCCGAGAAAGTAATACGGGTTGAGTCGGCCGAGGATCGCGTCGCAATCGGCGATGGTCGGTTCGGTGCCGCCCCTGGCGAAGCAGATCGGACCCGGATCGGAGCCCGCGCTTTCCGGCCCGAGCGAGACCTTCCTGGTCAGCGGGTCGACCTTGAGGATCATGCCGGCGCCCGCACCAATGGTGTCTAGATGCAGCGTCGGCACATTGAGCTTGAAACGATCCATCAGCGGCTCGTTCTCGATCCGCGTCTGGCCGCGCGTGATGACGCCCATGTCGAAGGAGGTGCCGCCCATATCCGAGCAGATCAGTGAGTCGTTGCCGATCAGCTTGCCGACATAGGCAGCACCGAGGATACCGCCGATCGGGCCGGAGATCATGGTTTCATGGAGGCGCGGATGGTTGATAGAGGTCAGGCCGCCGAAGGAAAGCAGAGTCTGCACGCCATATTTGAAGCCGTATTTCTTCGAGACGTCCTCGATGCCTTTGAGCTGCTTGCGGCCACGCGAGGTGGCGTAGGCTTCGATCAGCACCGAATTCAGCCGCGACTGCTCGCGGATGACCGGGCGGACTTCGTGGCTGGTGTAGACGATGATGTCGGCGCCGGCCTTCTCGACCTCCGCGCGGCAGATTTCGGCGATGCGCTTCTCGTGCACCGGATTGACGTGCGAGAAGATGGTCATGATGCAGATCGCCTCGACCTTGTCGCCGATCAGCTTTTTCGCGGCGGCGGAGACTTCGTGTTCGTAGAGCGGCAGCACGATGTCGCCGAACTGGTCGATGCGCTCGGTGACGCCATGGGTGCGGCGGCGCGGCACCAGCGGATCGGGATGGTGATGGGTTACCGCATGCAGCCGGTCGGCATAGGAATAGTCGGCCCAGGCCTGCAGGCCGCGGCCCATCAGGATCATGTCCTCGAGACCCTTGGTGGTGATCAGGCCGAGCCGGCGGCCGGTGCGCGACAACAGAGTGTTGAGCATGCCGGTGCCGGAATAGAGCACGACGTTGACGCCGGAAAACAGTGATTCCAGCGAGATGCCCCATGCGTCCGCCGCGTCTTCTGCCGAAGCCAGAAAACCCTCGGCTTCATTCTTCGGCGTGGTTGCCGACTTGCCGATCTTGAAGTGGCCGTCCTGATCGACAAGGATCGTGTCGGTCATCGTGCCGCCGGCGTCGATACCGATGACAATAGGGTTGCCGACGATGGGACAGGTGAGGTTGGGTTGGGTCACGGTCGCCTCGGGATCTGGTCTAAGATGCAACAAGGCTAGATTGGTTGGGTGGCCTTGCGCCATATGCCTAAAGACACAATGACGGTTGGGCTGGGATCGCCGAGAAAAGGGCATGCGCATGGGCAATATCTGGGCGCCGCTCGCCAGGGCGATCGCCGCCACCGGCACGGACAGGCATGTCGACTGCCTGATCGACCTGATCGGCGCGGACATCGAGCACGACCTCGTCACCGTGACGCGCTATTCGGCGACGCAGACGCCCGAGTTCGTCAAGCACCGGCGCTTCTCGGATGAAATGGTCCGGCGCTATCTCGACAACTACTACGTGTTCGATCCGTTCTACGCCTCGTGGCGGCGCGAACGAAGGCTGGGCATCATGCCGCTAAAACGGCTTGCCAACGATGAGGCCAAGCGCGGCCAGTACATAGCCGGCTTTCTGGCCCAGTCGGAAATTTGCGACGAGGTCGGCATCATGCTGGCCGACGGCGGCGACTGGTGCCTCGGTATCTTCCTCGACCGCTCGACCACTTCATTCAGGGATAGCGAGATCTCACTTCTGGATGAGCGTTTGCCGGTATTCGAGGCGCTGCATGCGCTCGACATCAAGGCGCGCGGAACCGACTTCTCCCGAACGTCGGCGCCGACAGGCCCCGGCGCCTCACCCCGGCAGGAGCCGACCATCCCGGCCAGCCTGTGGCCGGGGCTGTCGCTGCGCGAGCGGGAACTTGTCCAGCTGATCCTCGCCGGTCATCCGACCGCCAACATCGCCGAGCGCCTCGGCATTGCCATCGGCACGGTCAAGAACCACCGCCGGCGCATCTACGAAAAGCTCGACATCACCACCGAGCGGGAACTGTTTTTGCAGTTCTTCCAGCACCGGTAGCGACTGCCTCCGCTGGCCCACCAATATCCCGTTCGGCGGCTTCGATCCCGCCTTGAACTTGGTCATCGATAACTTCACATTCGCTACCGATTGGGAGGAAGACGATATGCCGAGTTTCGCGGAACGGTTTGCCGGACGATCGGCCGTGATCACCGGTGGCGCCTCCGGCATCGGTCTGGCAGTAGCTCAGAGAATTGTCGACGAGGGTGGACACGTCTGCGTCTGGGATCGCGATCCTGTCCAAATCGAGCAAGCCAAGGCTGTCATCCCTGGCCTCCACGGTATTGCCATCGATGTCGCCGATGCCGCGGGAGTCGAAAGCGCCGCCGCGCAGACGATAGAAGCGCTTGGCGGTGTCGATGTCCTGGTCACCAGTGCGGCGATCACCGGCCCCAACATGACGGCCTGGAATTATTCGGTAGAGGACTGGCAGAAGGTCATCGACATCAACATCAACGGCGTCTTCTACTGCAACAAGGCGCTCGTGCCGCACATGCTCGAGCGCGACTATGGCCGCATCATCAACATCGCCTCGATCGCCGGCAAGGAAGGCAATCCCAACGCCTCCGCCTACAGCACCTCGAAGGCCGCGGTGATCGGCCTGACCAAGTCGCTCGGCAAGGAACTGGCCAAGACCAAGGTGACGGTCAATTGCGTGACGCCGGCCGCCGTGCGCACCGCGATCTTCAAGCAGATGAGCCAGGAGCACATCGACTTCATGCTGTCCAAGATACCGATGGCGCGCTTTGGCGAGGTCGACGAGGTGGCGGCGCTGATCTGCTGGATCGCCTCGGAGGAGTGTTCGTTCACGACGGCCGCCGTGTTCGACGTTTCCGGCGGCCGCGCCACCTACTGAGGCAGGACGCATCTCAATTCCGCGTGACGGTGCAACGAATGGGTGCTTACGGGCGTATATAGTCCCAGACTTCGAATCGACTATGACGCAAGGAAGCTATGCCGGGAACCATGACACGGGATGCAGCCATCGGGCGGGAGCTTGTTTCTTTTGCTTAAAGTCGAACCTGCCGCGCTGTCCGACGACGAGCTTCTGGAGCGCTATCAGCGCGCCGCCTTCAACTACTTCCTCGAAAACGTGAGCCCCGACAACGGACTGGTCGCCGATACGTCGCGGCCGAATTCGCCGGCCAGCATCGCTGTCGTCGGCTTCGCGCTGTCTTGCTACCCGATCGGCGTCGAGCGCGGCTGGATGACGCGCGATGAGGCCGTGAAGCTGACGCTTGCCGCTCTGCGTTTCTTCTCGACCAGCCGGCAAGGCAATGGCGACGAGGTCACCGGCCACAAGGGTTTTTACTACCATTTCCTCGATATGCGGACCGGCCTGCGCGTCTGGCGCTGCGAACTGTCGATGGTGGATACCGCATTGCTGATATCAGGCATGCTGGTGGCAGGCGCCTATTTTTCCGACGATAATGGCGACGAAGCCGAAATCCGCCAACTGGCCGAGGCGCTTTACCGGCGCGTCGACTGGCGATGGGCGCAAGGCTCAAGCCCGACGCTCCGGCAGGGCTGGAAGCCGAAGAGCGGCTTTCTCCACTATGGCTGGGAAGGCTACAACGAAGCGACGATCCTCTACGTGCTGTCGATGGCCTCGCCAGACAACCCGACCTCTGACAACAGCTACGAGGGCTGGACGGCGACCTATCAGTGGGAAAACATCTACGGCTACGACGTGCTCTATGGCGGTCCGCTGTTCATGCACCAGTTCTCGCATGCCTGGATCGACTTCGCCGGCATCCGCGACGCTTTCATGCGTGAGAAGAACTCGGACTATTTCGAAAACAGCCGCCGCTCGACCTATCTGCACCGCGACTATGCGCGCCACAACCCTTACGGCTACGGCGGCTACGACGAGAACCTGTGGGGACTTTCGGCGGGCGACGGACCAGGCGGCTTTCGTGCCAGCGTAGCGCGACAGCGTCGCCGGTTTTCCGGCTATGCCGCGCGCGGCGCGCCTTTCGGGCCGGATGACGGAACGATCGCCCCATGGTCCTATCCGGCCTCGCTGCCCTTCGCGCCGGATATCTGCCTGGCGGCATTGCGCCATCTCGAGGATCGCTACCCCGAGGTGATCGACAATTTCCGGCTGCCGAGCGGCTTCAATCCGACATTGGCCAACCGGCGAAAATTCGGCCGCAACGGCTGGGTGTCGGAAGGTCACTACGGGCTGGATCAGGGCATCGTGGTGATGATGATCGAGAACCATCGGTCGCGCCTGATCTGGGAACTGATGCGATCCAACCCGCACATCCGCCGCGGCCTGGGCAGAGCCGGATTCAGCGGCGGCTGGTTGTCTCAGCCGGCAAGCTCGGCGTCAGGTGGCGGCGATGTCGCGTGACCCGACGACCATGGCCAACGCCTTCCCTGTCGACCGCGATGACATTGAGCTGATCAGGGGTGCCCATCCGCCGCTCTGGAAGAACCCGGAGCCAGATGGCCCATACAATCTTGTCGTCATCGGCGCCGGGCCAGCCGGCTTGACCGCTGCCAGCGAGGCGGCAAACCTCGGTGCGAAAGTCGCGCTGATCGAGCGCGGGCTGATCGGCGGCACCTGCATCAATGTCGGCTGCATCCCCTCGAAAGCGATCATTCGCACGGCCAGGCTCTATGCCGATATGCGCGATGCCGAGAATCTTGGCGGCGACGCGCAGGACCATCTTCACGTCGACTTTCAGCGTGCCATGACGCGGATGCGGCAGATCCGGCAGCGGATCAGTCGCGCCGATTCGGCTGCGAGCCTGGCCTCCGCAGGCATCGACCTCTATTTCGGCGAAGCGCGATTTTCCGGACCGGACGAGGTCACGGTTGCCGGGAAGACACTGCGTTTTAGAAAGGCGCTGGTTGCTACGGGCGCACGTCCGGCCCTGCCGACGATTCCAGGTCTCACCGAGGCCGGCTATCTCAGCAACGAAACCATGTTCGACCTCACAGAGTGCCCGAAACGGCTTCTGGTCATTGGCGGCGGACCGCTCGGTTGCGAGGCGGCGCAGGCCTTTTGCCTGCTGGGCGCGAAGGTCATCCTGGTGCAGCGGGAGCCGATGTTCCTGCCTGGCGAGGAACGCGACGCCGCTCAGATCCTTTCGGACGCGCTGGCGCGCGAAGGGATCGAGGTTCGCCTGAATACCGAGGCGGTGGCGGTGCGGACAGAAGGCGACAAGAAGCTCGCCGACCTTTTGCGCGACGGTGACACGATGACGGTTTCCGTCGACGAGATCATCACCGGCATCGGCCGTTCGCCCAATGTCGACGGTCTCGACCTGGAGGACGCCGGGGTGGCGTACGACGCCATCGGCATCAAAGTGGACGACTACCTCAGAACCACCAATCCACGCATCTATGCGGCTGGCGATGTCTGCCTCGCATACAAATTCACCCATACCGCCGAGGCGACAGCCCACATGGTTGTTCGCAATGCCCTGTTTCTCGGGCGCAGAAAACTAAGCGAACTGGTTATTCCGTGGTGCACCTACACCGATCCGGAGATTGCCCATGTCGGCCTCTATCCAGTGGAGGCGCGCCAGAACGGCATCCCGGTCAAGACCTATACGGTGCTGATGCACGATGTCGCCCGTGCAGTGATGGACGGCGAGGAGGAAGGCTTTGTCAAAATCCACGTCAGGGAGGGGTCCGACCGCATCCTGGGTGCCACGGTCGTCGCCAGCCATGCCGGCGAGATGATCAATACGGTGTCGCTCGCCATCCGGTCGGGCATGGGATTGCATGCGCTGGCCGACGTCATCCATCCCTTCCCTACGCAGGCACAAGGCATCAAGATGGCCGGCGACGCTTTTCGGCGGACAAGGCTCACCTCATTTCGGAGGCATCTGGCAAGCCGCTGGCTGGCATGGTCCAGGCGATGACTTCAGGCCTAACCCGGATATCTCACACAGTTGAAGTGCATCGGGGCTCCGAATCAAGGAAAATGCTTCTGCGACAAAGACTTACCTTGAGCAGAGGTATTCCCCGATGCAAACAGAGTGTATACCGGAACGGTTTGATTTTGCACCTGTTGAAAGGCGCGCCGTCGTAGTCGGTTTTGACGGTGGAACGATCACCTCCGATGCCGGCGCGCTTCTGCTGGGGCTGACGGACCGGGCGATCGGGCTGGTCGGCCGCTTTGCCCGCTGCTTCGTGGATGCCCGCCGTCCGGCATTGATCGAGCATGAGGTGAAGACGCTGGTCGGTCAGCGCGTCTTGGCGCTGGCGCTTGGCTACGAGGACCTGAACGACCATGACGAGTTGCGCCATGATCCGGTGCTGGCCGGCAAGCTCAAGGCGCGCCGTCACAAGAAATGCGCGGCCGTTGCCGGCAAGTCGACGCTCAACCGGCTGGAGCTGAGCCGGCCGCAGCCTTCGCGCTATCACAAGATCAGCCATGATCCAGCAGCGATCGAGGCGCTGTTCGTCGATTTGTTCATGGGTGCGCACGCCGCCCCGCCCGAAGAGATCGTGCTGGATCTGGATGCCACGGACGATCCCCTGCACGGCAACCAGGAGGGGCGGTTCTTCCACGGCTACTATGGCAACTACTGCTACCTGCCGCTCTACATCTTCTGCGGCGATCACCTTTTGTGCGCCAAGCTGCGGCCCGCCAACATCGACGCGGCCGCCGGCGCGGTTCAGGAGATCGAGCGCATCGTGCGCCAGCTGCGTGAGCGCTGGCCCAAGGTCCGCATCGTGCTGCGCGCCGATTCCGGCTTCGCCCGTCAGGAGCTGATGGCCTGGTGCGAGGCCAACGCCGTCGACTACCTGTTCGGCCTGGCCCGCAATGTTCGGCTGGTCCGCCACATCGCGGCTGAACTGGAGGCGGCCAAGGCAGAAAGTGCCCTCACCAGCCGCCCCGCCCGCCGCTTCAAGGACTTCCTGTGGACCACGCGCAAGAGCTGGAGCGGCCGGCGCCGGGTCGTGGCCAAGGCCGAGTGGACGCAAGGCGAGGCCAATCCGCGCTTTGTCGTCACCTCGCTCGACGCCGAGGCTTGGCCGGCGCAATGCCTCTACGAGGACCTCTACTGCGCCCGCGGCGAGATGGAGAACCGCATCAAGGAATGCCAGCTCGACCTGTTCGCCGACCGCACCTCGGCCGCCACCATGCGCGCCAACCAGCTCAGGCTCTGGTTCGCCTCGATGGCCTATGTGCTGATTTGCGCGCTGCGCCGCATCGGCCTGGTGGACACACGGCTCGCCAGGGCAAGCTGCGCCACCATCCGTCTCAAGCTGTTCAAGATCGGCGCCCTGGTCAGCGTCTCGGTGCGCCGCATCAAGCTGGCCATGAACTCAGCCTGCCCCTTCCAGCGCGAATGGGCCCTGACCTATGCCCGGCTCTTGGCAGCCGCCGCCTGAGCGGCCCCATCCACCCTTCCCGTCAACAGCAAGGAAACAGCGCCGAACCACACCAACCCGCTCCAAGCGGCCGACATCCCTTGCCCGCAGCTCAAGCGCCGGCAAAATCGCTGCCGCCAGCCTCGCGCCGAAAGACTGTGTGAGATATCCGGGCTAACGCTGGAAGCGACGGCAGTGTTAGTCGTGCAATTCCCGCGATATCGGTGGCCCGACCGAAAAGCCGGAGAATGTGACCTCGAAACCCTCGCGTTGCGGCGAACAGCACATCATGCCGACATCGACCGTTTTCGAGATCGGGAAGTAGGCAAGCCGCACCGGCTTCCAGCGTCCGTCGGAAGCATCGAGGTACTGGACGCGGATCGTCTCGGCGTGACGGGTCAACCGGATCCTGACACCGTGCGGGGCAGCCGGAATGGTGGCCAGCGACCAGTCGGAGGCATCGTTGGTAACGACGACGGAAAAATACATCACGCCGTCGGTGTATTCGATACCGGCCTTGATCCAATGGGATTCGCTCAGCCGGAGCATCAACCCGGCCTGGTCGTAAAGCACCCGATAATCGCCCTTGACGGTGACCTCAGCGGTGAAATCGCCCTCGACCTGCTGGTACAGGAAGTGGCCGTTGTCGCGCCAGAAATCGTAAAATGTCTCGCGCCAGAAATCGGTCTCCTTGCCGGTGCGCACACGGAGGCTGTCGCCGTCGATGGAATGCTGCGGCGGCGGATTGAGCCAGGTCAGGTCCCGCAATGTCATCTTCGCGCCGATCACTCCCTTGATGTGTGGCGGTTCGCCGGCCGAGCAGCCGGCGCCCGATCGCCCGGCATGATCGGCCGGTGGCCGATCAGCCAGCGAACGTGTAGGCGGTCTTCACCGTGGTGTAGAATTCCGCCGCGTAGCGACCCTGTTCGCGCGGGCCATAGCTGGAACCCTTGCGGCCGCCGAACGGAACATGGAAGTCGACACCCGCCGTCGGCAGGTTGACCATCACCATGCCGGCCTCCGAATTGCGCTTGAAGTGCGTGGCGTGCTTGAGGCTTGAAGTGCAGATGCCTGACGTCAGCCCGAAGGGCGTGTCGTTGGCGACGGAAAGCGCCTCGTCGTAGTCCTTGACGCGGATGACGCTGGCGACGGGTCCGAAAATCTCCTCGCGCGAACTGCGCATGGCGTTGGTGGCCTGTGTCAGCAGCGCCGGCCGCAGATAGAAGCCCGGCGTCTTGCGGTCGAGCCGCTCGCCGCCGAAGGCGAGCGTGGCACCTTCCCTGACGCCGATGGCGATATAGTCCTCGTCCTGCTTCAGCTGCGTCGCGTCGACGACCGGGCCGATCTGGGTCTGCGCGTCGAGCGCATCGCCGATGACCAGCTTGCTCATGCGATCCTTGAGGGCGTCGACGAAACGGTCGTGAATGGCGTCCGTCACAATCAGCCTGGACGAGGCGGTGCAGCGCTGGCCGGTCGAGAAGAAGGCGCCATTGAGCGCGCAATCGACGGCGACCGCGAGATCGGCATCGTCGAGCACGACCAGCGGGTTCTTGCCGCCCATTTCAAGCTGGAACTTGCGCATGTGCTCGATGCTTGCCGCAGCGACGCGCTTGCCGGTACCGACTGAGCCGGTGAAGGTGATGGCGTTGAGATCGGGACTGTCGAGCATCGCCTGACCAACCACCGAACCCTTGCCCATGACGAGATTGAGCACACCCTTCGGCAGGCCTGCCCGATGCAGGATATCGACGATGGTCCAGGCGCTCTCGGGAACCAGCTCGGCCGGCTTGAAGACGACGGTGTTGCCGTGGCACAGCGCCGGAGCGATTTTCCAGGCCGGAATGGCGATCGGGAAATTCCACGGCGTGATGATGCCGACGACGCCGACCGCCTCACGCGTAATCTCGACGCCGACGCCCGGCCGCACGCTTGGCACGACCTCGCCCGACAGGCGCAATGTTTCGCCAGCAAAGAAATCGAAAATCTGGGCGGCGCGAATGGTCTCGCCGATGCCCTCGGCCAGCGTCTTGCCTTCCTCACGCGCCAGATTGCGGCCGATCTCGTCCTTTCGCGCCATGATCTCGTCCGAGGCCTTTTTCAGCACCGCGTGGCGTGCCAGCGGACCGGAGCGGGACCACGCCGGAAACGCCGCCTTGGCCGCAGCGATCGCCTGCTTGGCCTGCTCGACACCCGCCGAAGCATAGTCGCCGACGATGTCACCGGTATCGGAGGGGTTGATGTTGCGGGAACCGGCCTCGCCGACCCATTCGCCATCGATGAGATTCTTTCGAAACAGCGTCATGTTCCTATCTTCCCTGCTGGTTGGCCGCGCAGCGGCATCTGTCTGAACTGGTATTTGCCAGACAATTGCCTTGCGGGAAAGCAAACACTGAACCCGCAGCCGCGACAAAAATCCCCTTGGTTGCGCCGCGCGCTGATGGCTTGGTGGCGACGGAGCCCCCATCGAGCCTCAATCCGACTAACATCGGCGATGCATCATTCGGCTTGGGTCGGATTACTCTGTACACCCCTGTCCATAGCCTTGATTTGCCTGAGGCAGCGTGTCATGCGTCATGTCGATGGCAGCTCTCGAAACGACGATTCAGCGCGCCGGTGCCACCGGCAACATCAAGGCCACTCGCGAAGACTGGCTGAAGCTTGCGCTTGAAACGTTGATCTCGGACGGCGTCGAACGCGTCCGCGTGCTGACACTTGGCCAGAAGCTCGATGTGTCGCGTTCCAGCTTCTACTGGTATTTCAAGAGCCGGCAGGACCTGCTCGAGCAGTTGCTGGATTACTGGCGGCAGACCAACACCAGGTTCATCGTCGAACGCGCCAGGCGACCTTCCGCGACCGTCATCCGCGGGGTGATGAGCATTTTCGAATGCTGGGTGGACGAAAGGCTGTTCGATCCGCGGCTGGATTTCGCGATCAGGGCCTGGGCCCGCCGCTCGCCTGCCATCAGACGCGCGCTCGATGAGGCCGACGAGGAGCGTGTCAACGCTATCCGCGACATGTTCATGCGTCATGGCTATGGGGAGGAGGACGCGTTCGTGCGAGCCCGCATCCTCTATTTCATGCAGATCGGCTATTACTCGCTTGAACTCAACGAGCCAATGAGCAGTCGCCTGACACACGTCGCCTCGTATCTGCGCAGCTTCACCGGCCAGGAGCCTTCGGCCAAGGATATCGAGGACTTCTCGCGCTACGTCGAGAAGACGCTTTCGCGCAAGCGTTAGCGCCATCATTTGTACACAAGACTGCAGCCCATACTAGACATATGTGTACAATACCAATACGCTTCACCTCGAGAAATTCAGGCTTGTCCGGCACACCATGACCAGACGCTATTCCGCATTGTCGCTCCTCAAGGAGGGCTTGGCCGGCCAGACCGGTTGGCAACCGGCCTGGCGCTCGCCCGAGCCGAAACCGTCTTACGACGCGATCGTCATCGGTGGCGGCGGCCATGGGCTGGCGACGGCTTACTACCTTGCCAAGAACCACAACATCGCCCGGGTCGCGGTGCTGGAAAAAGGCTGGATCGGCGGCGGCAACACCGGCCGCAACACCACCGTGGTGCGCTCCAACTACTTCCGGCGTCGACGGAACTGGCGTGGGCGCCTTTGGTGCGGCACAGGGCGACCGCTATGCGGTGCGGCTGGCGCGCGACCGGCTGCTCGTCGTGTCGAACAGCCCGCTCGCCATCGCGACAGGCTGGCACGCGAAAGGCTTTGCGGTGACGACGATCAGCGCCAGGCTGCAGGTGTTCGAGGTCGAGGGCACGGCACTCGACGCTTTCATCGCACGGGGGACGACGCTCGATCCAAACCAGGCTGGTGCAAGTGCAGCACTTTCCTTCGCCGGCATCAGTGCCATCGTCTGTCGTCATGATGGCAAGCTGCGCATCCATGTCGACCGCGGTCTCGCGGCCTATCTCTGGACATGGATGGAAACGGCGGCCGGCAACGTCACCGCCGGATCAGCGAAGTAACTGGCGGCTGTGCGATCCGGTTAGAGCGTGAACGACCAGAACAGGCAGGCCAGCGTCGCTACGGCGAAGACGACGAAAAACAGGCTGCGCAGGAGCACGTTGCGGCGCAGCTCGTTCATGACGAAGTGACAACCGACGATTGCCGCGGCAAACAGGAACCGCCAGTTGAGCAGCGCCCACACAGCGCTGCCCTGGCCGAAAGCCCATCTGGCGGTGAGACAGCCGACGATCGCCGCAAACAGCGCGATCACGGTCCAGAAAATCGCGTCGGCCGCATGGGTCAGGACAATGCCGGCCGCCCTGATCGGCAGGATCATCATCAGCATCGCGCTGAAGAAATAGACGGCGGCGATCGGGATGAACACACCGGCATCGGCAATGCCGTCAAGGCGCCTGACGCCGATCGCGCCATAGGGATAGCCGTGCCTGGCCACAGCCAGGCTCAAGGCCATGAGCAAGGCGGTCAGCACGGCGACCAGTGCGAAGGAGGTGAGGGCTTTGCTCATGACGTTCCTGTCCCAGACGAATCAGACAGGAACGTTTTTAGCGGGCGGTCGTAAACTGCGCGTAAGCGAGGGCGCTGTCCTCGCTTATTTCGATCGTGGCGAATGACGGCAGGCTATTCGGCAGCGATCCTGCCGGCCGAGCGGTTGGCCAACACGAAGCCGACCTCGTCGACCGCCTGCGCCGCGCGCTTCAGGATCGCCTCGGAGCGCAGCACGCCGTCGGTGAAATCCTTGTCGGTGGCGTAGACGGCGGTCGGTAGCGCAAAGGCCTCGAAGAAGCCGAATAGCGGCCGCAGCTGATGTTCGACGATCAAGGCATGGCGCTCTCCACCGCCGGTCGCCGTCAACACGATGGGCTTTCCCCGCAGCGCTGCCGGATCGATCAGGTCGAAGAAATGCTTGAACAGACCAGTATAGCTGCCCTTGTAGGTCGGCGACCCGACGACGAGCACATCGGCGGCGAGGATTTGTTCCAGGATCGTGCGCGCCTGGCCGTCGAGATCGCGGGCCCATTTCGCCGTTCCCAGCGACGGACCGAGATCCTCGATATCGTAAGTGCTCGCCGACAGGCCGTGGCTGGCGGCGATGTCCCTGGTGACCAGATCGACGAAGGCGCGTGTCTTTGACGGCCGGGTGATGTTGCCGGAAAAGCCGACGACTGTTGGGTTTGACATGGCAGTGGGCCTCTTGGGAAATGATAGTCGAAGTTCGATGTGGCGAGCCGCCCGCCCGCCGGTGGGAAATCAGCTCCAGGCGTGCAGCGGCGGATTTTCGCCGTTGAGGAAATATTTGCCGAGGATGGAGTACTTCCAGCGCACCGGATCGTGCAGCGTGTGCGTGCGGGCGTTGCGCCAATGCCGGTCGAGATTGTGTTCGGCCAGCGTCGAGCGGGTTCCCGCCAGTTCGAACAGCTTGTTCGTCGCGGCGATGGCAATTTCGGTCGACAGGATTTTTGCCTCGGCGGTGACGATCTGGGCATGCGCCACCGTCTCGGCGGTCGGCTCGACCACTGCCCGGTCGATTGCCAGGCCGGCTTTTTCGAGCAGCGCCTGCGCCGCGTGCAGGCGCAGCGTCAGATCGCCGATGGCCTGGATGGTGTAGGGATCGTCCCAGGCATTGTCGACGCCGCTGTCGATCCAGGCGCGGCTCTTGGTCCTGACGAAATTGACCGCCTCGTCGATCGCCGCCTGGGCGATACCGGTGTCGACCGCCACCTGGATGATCTGGAAGATGGCGCCGTCGGCGGTCGGTTTGTCGTAACCCTTGTAGCCGGGCACCAGATGCGTCTTCGGCACCTTGACGTTGTCGATGATGACGGTGCCGGACAGCGTCGTGCGCTGACCGAAGCTCGACCAGTCGTCGATGACCGTCAGGCCGGGCGCGCCGCGGTCGGCGATGGCGTACCAGGCGCGGCCCTCCTCATCGAGCGCCACGATCGGCACCAGATGGGCGAGCAGCGCGCCGGACGAATAGAATTTCCGGCCGTTGACGACCACATGATCGCCGGCATCGGTGAAGCGGGTCTCGAAATCGGCGGCGCGCTTGGAGCCGAATTCCGAAAAAGCGTTGCCGAACCGGGTGCCCTTCAGCGCTTCGGCGAACAGCAGCTTCTGCTGTTCGATGTTGGACACGGTGCGGATGGCGGCGACAACGCCGAGATGGTTCTGCGCCACCTGGCCGATCGAGGAATCCGCCGCCGATATGATCTCGACCACCTTCGCCAGCGTCGCATAGGACACCTCTGGACCACCGAATGCTCTGGGCACGTTGATCGACCACAGGCCGCTTTGCGAAAACGCATCGAGTTCGGCAACCGGCCAGATCCGCTCGCGATCGCGCTTGGAGGACTCCTTGACGAATTCGGCGGCGAGCGCGTGGGCAATCGCAATCGCCTCAGCATCGTCCTTGATGATGTGCGCAGGCACGGTTGGTCGCGCGACTGGCGGCACGGCGGCGGAAGCGTGGTCGGTCTTGACGGTCGAAACGGTCATTTCAATGCTCCTTCGGATTTCATTTCAGGCCACGGCATGGAGATGAGCTGGCTTGGCGGCAGGCGATGCCTGTTGCCCGGGGGGTCGATTGACCGAGATAGAAGGCCCGCACATCCTCGCGCTGGCGAAGCTCGGCAGCCGCGCCGGAGAGAACAGAGACGCCGTTTTCGAGCACCGTGGCGTGGTCGGCATATCGCAGGGCGACCGCCGAGTTCTGCTCGGCGACCAGGATCGACAGGCCGGTCTCGCGGTTGAGTTTTCTCAGGCTCTGGAAGATGTCCTGGACGATAAGCGGGGCGAGTCCCATCGACGGTTCGTCGAGGACCAGCAGACGCGGCCGCGACATCAGCGCCCGGCCGATCGCGGTCATCTGCTGTTCGCCGCCCGAGGTCAGGCCGGACAATGTCCGGCGCTTTTCCCTGAGGCGAGGGAAATATCCGTAGATCCGCTCAAGATCTCCATTGATCTCGGCACGGCTGCCGCTGCGGCCGATACCGCCTGCGACCAGATTTTCTTCGACGGTGAGGCTCTTGAAGCAGTGGCGGCCTTCCAGCACCTGGACCAGGCCGGCACGCACGAGATCGCCCGGCTTGCGGCGCGAGACATCCGAACCTTCATAGCGGATGGTGCCGGCGTTGACCTGCCCGCGCTCGGCCGGCAGCAGGTTGGAGACGGCCTTCAGCGTCGTGGTCTTGCCGGCGCCATTGGCACCGAGCAAGGCCAGGATCTTGCCGCGCCGAAGTTCGAAGCTGACGCCGTGCAGCGCCGTGATGGCTTGGTTATAGGTGGCATGGACCGCGTCCACGGCAAGAATGACATCATCGTTCGGCATGGGCTCTCATTTCGTGGTTCGATGAACCGAAACAGGCCGGGCGCTGCGGGAAACCGATCCGCAGCGCCCAGCTTTGGCTGATCAATTGGTGGTCACCGCGTCGGCGTCGTCGGCGGTGCGCAGCTTGATGCCCTTCTCGGCCGCATAGGCTTCGGCGGACTTCTCGATGATCGGTCGCAGCAGTGCCCAGTCCGGCGCGATCCAGTTGGAGACGACGTTCCACTTCTTGCCGTCCCATTGCTGGAAGGTCACGTAGCCTTCGCCTTCGTGGTTGTCCCAGCTGACATTGATCGAGTGGAACAGGTCCTTGGCGCCGAGCGCCTCGACTTTGGCCGGATCGAGCTTGAGATGTTCGAAGCCCCAGCGGACCTCGTCGCCGGTCAGCGTGCGATGGCCGAACTTCTCCTGCGCGACGCGAATCGCCTCGACATTGAGGATGCCGTTGACGATGCCGAGGTTGTGGTAGACCGAGCCGATGCGCGACTTGTCTTCCAGATTGCCCTTGCCGGCGCCGTAGACCGTCTTCACGATCTCCTGCACCACCGGATAGGAGTTGCCGGAAGCCTGGGTGGTGATGGCGGTGTAGCCCTTGGCGGCGTCGCCGGCCGGGATCACGTCCTCTTCCGAATTCGACCACACATTGCCGACGATATGGTCGACGGGATAGCCGACCTTGACCGCGGTCTTAAGCGCCACCGGGTTCATCACGCCCCAGCCGCGCAGGACGACGAAGTCCGGCTTGGCGCGGCGGATGGTCAGCCATTGCGATTGCTGCTCGTTGCCGGGATGCGGCACCTCGATCTGCTGCACGGTGAAGCCGTATTTCTGCGCCAGCAATTCATAGATCGGGATGGTCTCCTTGCCGTAAGGCGAGCCGTGGTAGAGCACGACGATCTTCTTGCCCTTCAGCTTGTCGATGCCGCCTTCCTTGGAGGCGATGTAGTTCACGATGCCCGAGGTCTCGCTGTAGGGATTGAGCAGCAGCGGGAAGACGTAGGGGAAAACGCGCCCGTCGGTGGAGTCGGTACGGCCGTGGTTGACTGTGATCAGCGGCACCTTGTCGGCGGTTATGCGGTCGATCATGGCATAGGCGATGCCGACCGAGAGCGGGTTCCAGGCGGCGGCACCGGCATGGCTCTTCTGCCGCTCGTAGCACTCGACGCCGCGCTCGACCTCGTATTGGGTCTCGCATTCGTCCCAGGTCAGCTTGACGCCGTTGACGCCGCCGTCGCGGATGTTGATGAGGTTGAGATAGTCGATGAAGCCGCCGAAGAAGCCGGTGCCGCCGGCCGCATAGGGCCCGACGCGATAGCTTTGCAGCGGGAAATATTGTTCGTCGGCGTGCGCGGCCGGCAAGGCCACCGACACGATCATCGCCGCGGACAATGCCACCGCCTTGATTGTGCTCAGGAAAGTCATGATTGAGGTACTCCCGGGTATTGGCCGTCTTGGGTTCGGCCCCTTGTTCATTTTCGGATGTGGTTCATTTTCGGATGCGTCACTCAAGTCGATTGCCA
The DNA here is from genome assembly GCF_040321735.1 of Mesorhizobium sp. M0293. Classification (NCBI taxonomy): domain Bacteria; kingdom Pseudomonadati; phylum Pseudomonadota; class Alphaproteobacteria; order Hyphomicrobiales; family Phyllobacteriaceae; genus Mesorhizobium; species Mesorhizobium sp. M0293. Next base: position 1,073 of record NZ_JAMYSA010000044.1, on the reverse strand, counting down.
GGCGAACAGGAGCCGTCTCCGGAGCCTGTCCCACAGCGCCACCAGCCCGTCGGGTTCGAGGATCAGAAACAGGATGATGAGCGCGCCCAGCACGATGCGCTGGCTCATGTCGAGCACGCCCGAATCGAAGAGATCGCCGAGCAGAAAACCGCCGAGGCGAGACAGGGCGAGCGGAAAGACAACGATTAGGGCGGCGCCGAAGAAGGCGCCGCGTATCGAAGCCAGGCCGCCAATGATGATGATGAACAGGATCTGGAACGATCTATCGAGATCGAAGCCGTCCGGCTCGACGGTCCGCAGATACGCGAAGGCCCAGATAACACCGGCAACGCCGATGATGAAGGACGAGATGGCGAAGGCTAGAAGCTTGGTCTTCAGCACCGGGATGCCGATGATGCGGGCCGCGGTTTCATTGTCGCGGATGGCGATGAAGTTGCGCCCGGTCTGCGACGAGACCAGGCGGTGGGCAAGGAAAGTGAGGACGCTGACGATGGTCAGCGCGAAGAGATAGCGGCCGATGGCGCCGTCCAGAGCGAAGCCTGAGATCGACAGCCTCGGCGCGTCGATGACGCCGGAAGCCGAGTTGTTGGAGAACCAGCTGAATTTGGTCAGCGCCCATTGCACGAAGAACTGCGCGGCAAGCGTGGAGACCGCGAGATAGAAGCCCTTCAGCCGCAGGCTCGGCAGGCCGAAGACGATGCCGATCGCGGCGGCGACAATGCCGGCGAGGAAGATGCTGCCGATCAGCGGCAGGCCCTCGACGCGCAGGTTGAAATTGTAGGCGGCGAAGGCGCCCGCCGCCATGAAGGCGGCACTCCCCAGCGACACCTGGCCGGCATAGCCGGTCAGGATGTTCAAGCCCACGCCGGCGAGGCTGAGCGCCAGGAACGGCAGCAGGATGGCTTCGAACAGATAGCTCGAGCCGATCAGCGGCACGACGCCATAGGCGAAGGCGAGCAGCAGGACCGGTACGACCCATTTCGGCAGCACCGGCGCGGACGAGAAATCGCTTGTTATGGCGGTCATAGCTCAGATCCTCTCGACGAGCTTCTGGCCGAACAGGCCGGAAGGGC
>NZ_JAMYSA010000043.1:0-54291 GCF_040321735.1 Mesorhizobium sp. M0293 | reverse complement strand
CAAGCGATCCGATCAAACCATCTCAGCCAATACTTGCAAGCAGGGGGCCGTCCACATATGAGCACCGGAAGCGCAGAAAGCCGTCATTCGCAGGCCGGCATCACCTGAATATCGACGTGCCTAGACGAAGAGGTCGACCTTCTGGAATGTCGTCACGTCGATCAAGCCGACATCCGAAATCCTCAGTTCGGGAATGACGACCAGGGCCAGCAGCGAGTGCTGCATATAGGCGTTGTTCAATGAACAGCCCATCTTGCGCATCGCCTCGGCGAGCTTATCGGCCTTGGCGGCGACGATTTCAGCCCGCTCGTCCGACATCAGCCCGGCGATAGGCATTTCGACCAGCGCCAGTTCCTTGCCCTTGGAGAACAGCACGACGCCGCCGCCGACCTCGCCCAGACGGTTCACGGCCAGCGCCATGTCCTGCTTGTTGGTACCGACGCAGATGATGTGGTGGGCGTCATGCGCCACGCTGGACGCCATGGCGCAGTCAGCCATGTAACCGAATCCGGAGACGAAGGCGTTGGTGACGCCGCCGGTGCCTCTGTGGCGCTCGACCAGCGCGATCTGGCAGACATCGTTGCGGCGATCCATGGCGACCAGCCCGTCCTCGACCGGCAGATCGGCCTCCAGTGCCCGCGTCGGCGCCTGGTTCTCGATGACGCCGATGACGCGCACCCGCACCTCGTTGGCGCCCTGGGGAGCCACGATGTCGAAGTCGCCGCCCTTCAGCTTCTTGCCGAGCTTGACGGTGTTCTTCGCCGTCAGGGGATAATCATAGGCCGGAATGTCGATTTCGAGCTTGCCGCCCTTGGCCAGCCTGACACCGCGTGCATAAACTTCGTCTATGGTCATCGCGGCGAGATCGGAGACGATCAGCAGGTCGGCCAGCCGCCCCGGCGCGATCGAGCCGATCTCGCGCTCCAGCTTGAAATGCTGGGCGGTGTTGAGCGTCGCCATCTGGATCGCCGTCACCGGCTTCAAGCCTTGGCTGATGGCGTGGCGCACCACGCGGTCCATATGGCCTTCATGGACCAGCGTGCCGGAATGGCTGTCGTCGGTGCACAGGATGAAGTTGCGCGGGTCGATCCCGCTCTCCGTCACCGCCTTGATCTGCGAGGCGACGTCATACCAGGCCGAGCCCAGCCGCAGCATCGCCTTCATGCCCTGGCGCACACGCGCAATGGCATCCTCGGCGCGCGTACCCTCGTGGTCGTCTTCCGGGCCGCCGGCGACATAGCCATGGAACGGCAGGCCGAGATCGCGCGAGGCATAGTGGCCACCGACCGTCTTGCCTGCCTTGACCGTCGCGGCGATCTCGCCCGACATGACCGGGTCATTGGCGGCGACGCCGGGAAAATTCATCACCTCGCCGAGCCCGATGATGTTTTCCCAGGTCATCGCTTCCGCCACATCGGCAACCGTCAGCTCGGCGCCGGCATGTTCCAGCCCCGGCGCCGAAGGCACGCAGGACGGCATCTGCACATGCACGTTGATGGGCATGGCGACGGCCTCGTCATGCATCAGCCGCACGCCCGGCAGGCCCAGCACATTGGCGATCTCATGCGGGTCGATGAACATCGAGGTGGTGCCGTGCGGAATGACAGCCCGGCAGAACTCGGTCACCGTCACCATACCGCTTTCGACATGCATGTGCGCGTCGCAAAGGCCGGGCACCAGATAGCGCCCGCCGGCGTCGACCACCTTGGTGACGCCCTGGCCGATGGCGTGGCTGGCATCAGGCCCGCAAAAGGCGAAGCGCCCGCCGGCAATGGCGATGTCGGTGCCGGCGATGATCTCGCCCGAATGGACGTTTACCCAGCGGCCGTTGCGGATGACGAGATCGGCGGGTTTGCGCCCCATGGCGACATCGACCAGATGCGTCGCCATCTCGGTCCAGGGTTTGGGTTTCGTCGCATGCCCCGACGGCTTCTTTGTCATGAAAGACTCCTGTTTGCCCGACTGTGCCAAGCCGATGTGGTTTTGGCCAGCGCCGAACGGTCTTTGCTACTGTCGATCAACGGATTACGCCGTCTTCACCACATATTGGTCGCAGTCGGAAATGGAATTCCGTTTTGTGGCAAATCAGGTTACCCTTCCCGCAAGGACATTTCTGGATCGCCATTTCGGGGAGTTCGATGCGTCGCCTGGTGGTCGCAAGTGCCGTTTTTCTTGTCGCTTCGGCCGTGCCGGCTTTTGCAGCCGACCAGATGGTCGACGTGCCGATGACGGCGCCCGGCTTCGACTGGACGGGCTACTACGCCGGTCTGCAAGGCGGCTATGGCTGGGGCCGATCCGATATATCAACGACGGAAGGCGCGCCGTTTTCCATCACCCCCGATATTGATGGCGGCTTCGTCGGCGGCCATGTCGCCGGCCTGTGGCAGTTCGACCAGGCTGTGCTCGGCGCCGAGGCAGACCTCAACTATTCCTCGATCGAAGGCACGACGGAATCGGGCCTGGGAAGCACATTCGGGACCGACATCAAGTGGTTCGGGTCGGTCAACGCCAAGGCGGGTTACGCCATGGATCGCCTGCTGATCTACGGCATTGGCGGCGTCGCCTTTGCCGGCATCGAAACCTCGCAGGTCGCGGGTCCGGCGTTCGCCAGCACGCGCACAAATATCGGCTGGACCGTGGGTGCCGGCGTCGACTACGCGCTGACCGACAAGTTCGTCGTCGGTGCGCAGTATCGCTACTATGATTTCGGCTCCGAGCACTACGACGTGGCGGAACCCTTTAACGATCGCGATCAGAACGTGAAGCTGAACACGGTCGGCATCAATTTGAGCTACAAGTTCTGAACCAACCCGTTGTTGTAGCGCTGAAGGCCGGGACGGACTTCGGGGGGAATTGGGGCGGCCGGCGCTCCCAGTGGGCGGGGGAATGGGTTGGGCCTGAGAGGCGCCGGCCTTGGCGGATCAGATCCGCCGCACAAACATCATATCCGTGCCCGCAGCGCCGATAATTCCGTGATCGCGCCAGTATCACCAAGCCGGCTGGTTTGTTCGCGCGTTCGCCAAGGCCCAAGAACACGACTTGACGGCCTGTGTCTGGCGTCTGAAAAGGGCTGGCCTGCGGACGTGGCGGAATTGGTAGACGCAAGGGACTTAAAATCCCTCGATCTCTGATCGTACGGGTTCGATTCCCGTCGTCCGCACCATATTGTGCCCCACGGCTGTCGACGGTCCTTGGCGCCGGTGATCTTTCACCCCGTTGATCTGAACGGCAGGACTAAGGTCTTGGCTGCCTCAAGCAATGGTCCGACGCAACCGCTTGAGGTCGGTCAATGTCCATTAAACGTTCCGTCTTTCGGCGAATACGCATATACAGTTCTGCTGGAGAGGAACGCGATTCGATGGTCACTGACTACTATGAAATTCTGGAAATCAGCCCGAACGCCAACTCGGAAACGATCGAACGAGTATTTCGTTATTTTGCTATGCGCTACCATCCCGACAATCGGGACACCGGCGATGAAGCGCGCTTTAGCGAGATCGTAGAGGCCCACAATATTCTCAAAGATCCGGTCAAGCGCGCGCAGTATGACATTCGACATAAGGATCATGCGAACTTTCGCCGCGAGTTGGCAGAAGAAGCCACCAACACAAAAGGCTTTGAAAAGGACGTCGTCATTCAGGCCAGGGTGCTCTCGCTCCTTTATGTGAAACGGCGGCAAGACGTTAATAATCCTGGCATTGGCGATACAGAACTCGAACGCTTGTCAGGCTGTCCGCGTGAACATCTCGAGTTTCACCTCTGGTATATGAAAGCCAAGGGTTGGATAGGCAGGGTCGAGAACGGAACGATCGCGATCACCGTAGAAGGCATCGATCGCGCCATCTCCGAAGATACTGGCCCCACCATCAGACTGCTCGAACGTGATCTTCATGGCGCCTGATTAGAAAGCCCGCCGCCCCAATCTCAATTGCGCGGCAGAGACGCTCTGACCTGCTCCAAGGACTGCATCTGGCGTCCATCGGCAAAATTGTCGGGAGATAGCCAAGTCAGGAAGGCGCCCTCGGCGACGGTCCATTCCCGCGCCAGGAGGGAGTACATGCAGATGTCGCACGGGCGCCCTTTCAGGATGAGACTCTCGCGCAATATACCCTCGAAGACGAAGCCCAACCGGTCGGCCGCTCGTCTGGATTTCGCATTGGCTGTGGTGCAGGTCCATTCCAGGCGGCGATAGCCCAGATCGTCGAAGACGTGCCGCATGATGAGGAATAGCGACTCGCTGGCAGCGACAGTCCTCTGTAGGCTGGGCGCGAAAAGGATGTAGCCGAGTTCAATCACCCGATGCGCCGGCCTTGCCTCCATCAGGCAAAGCCAGCCGACAGGCCCCCTGGCGGTGCGTAGCGTCAGGAATGCGCGCGACTGGTCGCTGAGCAGATCCTCGACATGCGCGCGGAAAGACTCAACCCTGTCGAACGGCCCCATCTTCATCTCGGCCCAGATCTCGTCGCGTTCGCCAGCATGGGTCAGCCGGAAGATTTCGTCGGCATCTTCGCGGCAGAGCGGCACGAGGCTTATATGGTTTCCCGTCAACGTTACTGGCCTGGGTGGGCTCGCGCTGCCGGCTGCTTTCGACAGTTCCTTCCATCTGTCTTGCTCAGCCATATTCCCTCCCCCGCCGATTGGCGCAGACCTTGGAACCCGAGCTCGACCACAAGCGCGGCTTTCCGCGTGCGGGGCATTCAACCTGACCAGTTCAGAAAGGCCAGAATAAAAGGGGGCTTGTAGGGTCAATAGCCGGCCGTGCGTCCGAGGCTTCAGATGGTCGCCGGAAGACCAGATAAATAACCAAGCCGCCGTAACCGACCTGCAGGACAACCAAGGTGAGAATTGCCCACCCAAGCGACGCCCAGACCGACCCGGCCTCCAAGTAAGCCCAGATTGCAACGCCGATCGTCGTTGCGGACATTCCAATCAGATATTGCGGAAAGTACATCTCTTTTCCCAGCCCACTCCAGCCTGTCGCCGGCGCCAATCAATTAAGTTGTCAAATAGAAAACCTTCACGCTCACCTCGAGAACCCAGACCAGTAGCCGCAAAGGGATGAATGGCCAGTGCGGTTGGCTTAGGGGTCTAAGGGGGCCGCACCGGCCATCGCGGGTGGGGTTTGGGCTTCCCCCGCGCCGATCAATCTAGATATATATTAGAAATCACGCAAATAAGAATCTTGATACCGATGAGACAGCCCTGCCAACGGGTCCAACGGCTGCCTTGGACCCAAGTCAAGCCCGCATCGGGTTCAGCTTCAAATGCTGGATCAAAATAATCGTCTTGGCGTCGATGATGCGGCCATCGGCAATGCCGGCCAGCGCCTCGTCGAGCGGCATTTCCAGAACTTCGATGTCCTCGCCTTCGTCCGCCGCGCCACCGCCGGCCGAGATGCGGTCGGCGGGCGAATAACGGGCGATGAAGAACCAGAGCCGTTCTGTGACGCTGCCGGGGCTCATATAGGGCGAAAACAGCCTCTCCACGTTCTGCAGCCGGTAGCCGAGCTCCTCCTCCGCCTCCTTGCGGATACAGGTTTCCGGATCGTTTTCATCCAGCAGGCCGGCACAGGCCTCGATCAGCGGTTCGCGGTGGCCGGTGACGTAGGCGGGATAGCGGAACTGGCGCACCAGGAGCACGGTCGAACGCGAGGGATCGTAAGGCAGGATCACCGCGCCATCGCCGCGATCATAGGTCTGGCGCACCTGCGTCTCCCACTGTCCGTCACGCCGGCGGTAGTCGAGAACGGTCTTCTTCAGGACGGCCCAGTCGTCGGAGAGGATTTCCTCCGAACGGATGCGAACGCGATCTTCCATCATGGTCTCCATGCTCTTGGTTCATGCATGTCGTTCTCCCAAAACCGGGGCCACTTTTGGGCGACATGCATTGGCGGTCGAGGCGTAGCCGCGAACCGGCGTTTCGGCAATGCCGTCAGTGATTGGTCCAGAAGCCGTTTCACCGCCTCGTGTCTGGCGCAGACTCGATCGGTTGCCTAAATAGCTGCTAACCCTCCCCGGAGTTTCTCATGACCGCATCGCTTTTCCAGCCGATCACCCTCGACGGCCTCACCTTCCCCAATCGTATCGCTGTCGCACCGATGTGCCAGTATTCGGCCGAAGACGGCTCGGCCAGCGACTGGCACCTCTACCATTGGATGAACCTTGCCATGTCCGGCGCCGGCATGGTCACGGTCGAGATGACCGATGTCGAGCGCCGCGGGCGCATCACGCATGGCTGCCTCGGCCTTTATTCCGAAGACAATGAGGCCGCCGCCCGCCGGGCGCTGGATGCGGCAAGACGCGTCGCCGCTCCGGGCACGAAATTTGGCACGCAACTGGCCCATGCCGGCCGCAAAGCCTCGAACCGCAAGCCGTGGGAGGGCGGCGGACCGCTGCAGCCAGATGAGGACCCCTGGCAGACCGTGTCGGCCTCGGCCATTGCCTACGACACCGGCTGGAACGTGCCGCGGGCGCTGGAGGAGAAAGAGATCCTGCAGCTCATCGAACGCTTCGCCGAGGCGGCAAGGCGGGCCGAACGCGCGGGCTTCGACTTCCTCGAACTGCACGCCGCGCATGGTTATCTGATCTTCCAGTTCCTGTCGCCATTGTCCAACCAGCGCACCGATCGCTGGGGCGGCTCGCTGGAGAACCGCATGCGCCTTGTCGTCGAGATCGCCAAGGCGGTGCGCAAGGCAACGCCAAAGCTGATGCTCGGCGCGCGGCTGTCGGTGAAGGATTGGGTCGATGGCGGCTTCGACGTCGAGGACGCGATCGAAGTCGCGAAGGCACTCAAGGATTTGGGCGTCGCCTATCTCTGCTGCTCGAGCGGCGGTAATTCGCCGTTGCAGAAATTGCCCACCGGCCCCGGCTACCAGGTGCATCTGGCGGAGGCCGTGCGCAAGGGTGCAGGCATTCCGACCCGCGCGGTCGGCCTGATCGATGACCCGAAGCAGGCCGAAGCGATCCTCACTGAGGGCCGCGCCGACATGGTGGCGCTGGCGCGCGCCTTCCTGGCCGATCCGCGCTGGGGATGGCGTGCGGCGGCGACGTTCAGCGAGACAATCCACCCGGCGCCACAGCTTGCCCGTTCGGTGACCACGATGCAGCACTGGATGAAGGCGGCGGGCTGATCAGCCCGTTCTCCTGACACCGGCACAGTTTGCCCCGCTTCAATTCTCGCCACAAACTGCTACGTTGGGTGAGGCTGCGGCGGGCGCGGCCGGGCTTGGGAGGAAGTCATGCCATTGAGGGCATTCTTGCCGGTTGCAGCGCTAACCGTCGTGGCCGGACTTTGGATCGGCACATCGACGCCGGCCGGTGCACAATATTGCGAGGGCACGGTGCACGGCCTGTCCGGCCGCTACAATCTGGCGACCGGCAGCGGCTTTCTCGCCGTGCGGACACGGCCGAACTCGTCGTCGCGGATGATCGGCCAATTGTTCAATGGCGATCATACCGAGATCTTCGACCGGCGCGGCAACTGGTATCAGGTCGAAATCGGCGGCCGGACCGGCTGGGCAAACGCCCGCTGGCTGCGCAACGACTGCGGTTACTGAGCGGCTGTTTTCGAGCCGTTCCCGGTCAGATGGCAGCCTCCAAACAGGCTCTGAGACGTTTGGGCGCAGGCTGAAGGCCACGTTTGCAACCAAATCGGCTGCTTTGCGTTGCGGCCATGATGGATAACAAACCTTTTGAAGTGCCGGTGGTTGTCGAACTTGGCCATGTCGGCAAATATCGCCATATCCGCAGCGCCCAGGAGGCCGCGGAATGCCTGATGACCGTGTGGCCGCTCAATCGCGGCCCGCGTCATCGTGATGCCCTCGACACTTGCCTCAAAGTGCTGGAAGGTTATCGTTCGACAGCGGATGCGCGCCGGGCGCTGATTGAAGCCGCCAAGGAATCGGAAGTGCTGGTGCCCGACGACAAACTGCCCGACGACCGGCTGCATTGAGCAGGCGGGCCTTTCAACTGGAGGTTTTCATGGCGAAGCTGACTTACAAAATCGTCGAGCATGACGGCGGCTGGGCCTACAAGGTCGGAGCAACCTTCTCGGAGACGTTTCCCACGCATGAGGACGCATTGCGCGCCGCCGAAATCGCTTCGGCCGAGCAGCAGGTCGCCGGAGCCACGGACGGCATTCAGTACGAGGACGCCGAAGGCAAATGGCATGAAGAACTCGCAGACGGCCGGGATCGGCCGCAAACAGAGGTTTCCGAGTAAGCCTGGGATCTCCAGTTAATTTTTGGCGGTATAGAGCGGGGCGCCAGCCGCAGACGTCCGGAGAGGAAACGCTCCGCAGCCAGCAACCGCCCGCGTGGCCTTATTTGCCGCAGTACTGATCGTTGACGTTCTGCCCGGCATTGGCGTCCGGACCGGGCGTGTTATGGGCACATGGTCCAATCCCGCCGGTGTTGCCCATGGTGTTCAACCCGGAGCCGTCTGCATTGATGCTACCGGTGGTGTTGGGATCGACAGTCGTCTGGTCTTCATTACCGAACAGCCACCAGTTGTGACGGCTGGAATATGTGCTGTCCGACGACTGCGCCATCGCCGATGTGGCGAGGCCGATCGTCAGGACGGATGCTGCGAGAAGTTTTGTGTACATTTTGAATTACTCCATATCTTCGTCGTCTTGGGTGCGACGCGGGCAAAACCCGGCAATCAGCCGAATGGTTCCTTGAAATTGTTGTGAAGCCGGTTTGATGTCGGCTCGGAAAACGCACGCGCCGCAATGCGTTTGATGAAGGTAATGCTCCGTTCGGGCTCATTGAATTGCGGCATGTGGCCGAGACCGTCGACAGATTCGAAATCAAGTGTTTCGATTTCGCTCTGCATTGGCTCGCCGTGGGTACGGATATCGACAACGCGGTCGGCCGTTCCGAAGAGAATGCCGGCCGGCATGGCGATCTCGCCATAACGCTGCTCGATGCGGCCGAGATCCTGTTCGACTGCCACGACATCCGACGACGTGGCGTAGAAATGGGCTGGCCTCAGCCCGAGCCATCCACCTGCGTCGACCATGTAATCGGCAGGAAAAGCCTGCGGCGCGAAGATGAATTCCATCGTCGGCCGCGCATATCGGAGACTTGTCGGTATCGCCATGGTGTAAGCCGTGATCCAGCGCCGCAGGCGCGAGGGGATATTGAGCAAGCCGGACTTTTCGCGCATGCCGGCTTCCAGATGGGTCAATGGCGCCAAGAGCGCGATGCCGGAAATCGCCTCGGGGTGCTCCACGGCCAGGGTCAGCGCGACGGCGCCGCCCAGCGAGTGACCGACCACCAGCGGCCTTTCCAGCCCCAGGGCTTCGATGAAGCGGCGTACGATCTCAGCCTGTTCGGGCAGCCGGCCCGTAGCGCCGCGCGCCCGCACCGAATAGCCCGACCCTGGTCGATCAAGCGCGATCAACCGGTAGCCCGGGCCGAACCGTCCAAACAGAGTGTGCCCGAAATGATGGAGTTGGGCACCAAGCCCGTGCACGAAGACGATCGGCCGCCCTTCACCCTGATCGACATAATGGATGCGGTTGCCGTCGATCTCGATGAATTTTCCGACCGGCGGCACCAGCCTTTCGGCCTTGGCGGCGATCCACAGCGTCGCCAGCACCAGACAGGCGATGACAAGGACTGCCAGCAACAACAGCACGGCCAGCAGCCACGACAGAATCGACAACAGCATTGTTCACCCGGACCAGAGTCTGGTTGAGCTTAGCCGCATCCGGCGCCGCTGCAACCTTGCATCGAAACTGTGGCCCAGGGACCCGTCGACAGGTCGATTTGCGCTGACGCGGCAGCCCGCCGGGCATTCAATGGATATCTGGGAGTGTTCACCGTTCCGGCGGCATTGCCGCCGCCGCCGCGCCGCGCTATCTCAGGCCACCGTCATGCCGGAGCCTTCCATGCCTGAAATCGTAACAGCCGCCATGCTCGTCATCGGCGATGAGATTCTGTCCGGCCGAACCAAGGACAAGAACATCGGCCATCTCGCCGATATCATGACGGCGATCGGCATCGACCTGAAGGAGGTGCGCATCGTGCCGGACGAGGAAGACGAGATCATTGCCGCGGTGAATGCGGTGCGCGCCCGCTACACTTATGTGTTCAGCACCGGCGGCATTGGACCGACGCATGACGACATCACGGCCGATTCCATTTCCAAGGCTTTCGGCGTGCCTTGCGAATACGATGCCAAGGCCTACGCGATGCTGGAGGCAAGCTACGCCGCGCGCGGCATCGAATACACAGAGGCCCGCAAGCGCATGGCGCGGATGCCGCGCGGCGCCGATCTCATCGACAATCCGGTGTCGGTTGCGCCCGGCTTCCGCATCGGCAACGTCCATGTCATGGCCGGTGTGCCGTCGATCTTCCAGGCCATGCTCGACAACGTCGTACCGACGCTGAAGGCCGGCACGAAAATGCTGTCGGCGACCGTGCCCTGCCCATTCGGCGAAGGCCTTATCGGCGGGCCGCTGGGCGACATCCAGAAAGCGCATCCGGACACGATCATCGGCTCCTACCCGAAATATGGCGATGGCAAATTCTGGACCGAACTGGTCGTGCGTGCCCGCAGCCAGGAGGCGCTGGATGCCGCACGTGCCGATGTCGAGGCCATGGTGGCCGGGTTCGCCAGCAATCCCGGCTGATCTGGTCCACACCGGAACCAAGCACGACGCTGCAACGTTTCCTCGGTGCGAGTTCGGTAGCTCGTAAACTGAGGGATTATCATGCGATTCAAAACCATCGTCGCCATTCTGCAGAACGAGCAGGACGCGGAGCGCGTGCTCGACTGCGCCATTCCTCTCGCCACCCGGTTCCAGAGCCATCTGACCGGTATCCATGCCGAAACGCTTCCGGTGCCCTACACTTCGGCCACGGGTTTTCCGGACACTGAATTCCTGCAGGTTTCGGCCGACATGAACCGGGAGCGTGCCGAAAAACTGCAGGCGACTTTCCTCAGACGCATCGAGGATTCCGGCCTGTCCTTCGAGTGGCGAAGCCTGGAGAGCTTTTCGGGTGACAGTGCGCTGACCGGGATTTCGAGCGTGCGCGCCGCCGATCTGATCATAGCGGCGCAGCGCGAGACGGGCGGTGACCCGAGCGCGGATGTCGACACGCTGGTCTATGATGCGGGCCGGCCGGTGCTGGTGGTGCCGCATGCGGGTCCGCTGGTCACCACCTTCAAACATGTGCTGCTCGCGTGGAACGGCAGCAAGGAGGCGGCGCGCGCCGCCGTCGACGCGCTGCCCTTCATCATCGAAGCCGAGAAAACCGACATATTGGTCATCGACCCGCCTGAAACGCTCGACGACAGCCCGGAGGCCGCCGGCGCCGAAATCGCGGCCGCGCTGTCGCGCCACGGCGCCAACGTCAGCGTCTCGGTGCAGCAGTCGGGCGGCAATTCGATCGATGACATCATCCAGACCAGGATCGCGGAGACCGGCGCCGATCTGCTGGTGCTCGGCGCCTACAGCCACTCATGGCTGCGCCAGCTTCTGTTCGGCGGCGTGACGCGCAGTGTGCTGCGCACCGCGCCGGTGGCAGCCTTCCTGTCGCGCTGACGCATGTCACTCATAAGTGGCTCCGGGCTTGAGAAAACGACATGCATGGCAACAGAGACTTGAAGCGCATCGCATGAATTCGTTTCGACGCGACGCACTTGAAGTCCACAGCGATTGCTCAGGCCTGCTCTTGCCAAGCCCCTGCTCTTGCCAAGAAGGGGGCTTTCCAGCTAATTCCGCGCGCATTCCCCTGTTTTCTTGCGCGCGATCCCCGCGTGCTGCGGAGTGCGCGACATGTCCCTTCCCGAAAAAGCCTTTCCGGTCTCCTGGGACCAGTTCCATCGTGATGCCCGCGCGCTCGCCTGGCGGCTTGCCGGCGCCAACAAGGGGCAGTGGAAAGCGATCGTCTGCATCACACGCGGCGGGCTGGTCCCAGCGGCGATCATCTCGCGCGAACTCGGCATCCGGGTCATCGAGACGGTCTGTGTCGCCTCCTATCACGACTACACCAGCCAAGGGCAGATGCAGGTTCTCAAAGAGATTACACCCACCCTGCTGGTCGATGACGGCGTCGGCGTGCTGATCATCGACGACCTGACCGACACCGGCAAGACGGCGGCCATCGTGCGCGCGATGATGCCGAAGGCGCATTTCGCCACCGTCTACGCCAAGCCGAAAGGGCGGCCACTGGTCGATACTTTCGTCACCGAAGTCAGCCAGGACACCTGGATCTATTTCCCATGGGACATGGGCTTCACCTACCAGAAGCCGATCGCCGACGACCACGCCGGCTGATTCGCAACAACCTGCCTGTTACAGATCAGCAACTTGCACCGGGCATTGTTTGCTTTCGCAAATGGGCCCGACAGGCCAGATATTTTGCGAAATCGACGTCTACTGGCGGAAATCGGCGTGACGAATGAAATTTTTTACTTTTATTGCTGACAATTAGCCGTAAGATTCGTGAGACGGCAAACGATTCCGGAGGCTGGGGCTAGCTTCTTCGATGTTAACGAGGCCAACGACGCACAATCATCTGGCCGAAAGGGTCCGACGGCTCTTCGGCACGGCGCCGTGCCGCCTGCAGGTTGCCGCCTTGCCCTGGCGCGATACCGGGAACGGTGTCGAGATCATGCTGATCACCAGCCGCGATACCGGGCGTTGGGTTATTCCCAAGGGCTGGCCCGAGGCCAGGGAGCCGCTCTGCGAGGCCGCGGCGCGCGAGGCCGGCGAAGAAGCCGGACTGCGCGGGAGTGTCTCTCATCTCGAAGCCGGCCGTTACTTCTACGCCAAGGTGCTGGCTTCCGGCGAAGAAGTGCCGTGCGAGGTTCTGGTGTTCCCGCTGCACGTCGACAAGGTCGCCGACCGCTGGAAGGAAAAACACTCCCGCACCCGCAAATGGGTCAGTTCCAGCGAAGCGGTGCGCATGATCAACGAACCCGACCTTTGCCAGATCATCGCCTATTTCTGTGCCGATCCGCACAGCTTCCCCTGAAGGGGCATTGAACGGCCGCGGCGGCGCGCCTCAACGTGAATGCTTTGCTAAGGAATCACGGGTACGGTTCGGCAGCTCTGGTATTTTCATCGATGGCGAACCCTGCAAGTCCAATTCCGAACGAACCCGGCGAGCCCCAGCGCGAGCATCGTCCGCGTGTGCTCAAGGGCGGGTCGATCATCACCGGAATTTCGAATTCGGAAGTCGGTTGCACACTGCGCAATCAGCACGAAGGTGGCGCCGAACTGAAGGTACCGCTCGAAGCCCGGGTTCCCGATCGCTTCCTTCTCTATGTGCCGCTCGATGGCATTGCCTATCGATGCGAGGTTCGCTGGCGGCGCAATGACCGCCTTGGCGTGCAGTTCACCGGCACCGAGCCAAAACCCCGGCTGCATTACGGCTGATCCTGCCGGGGCTTGGGTGGCAAGCTTGCGCCTCGGTCCTCCTCGCAATAACTTGGCCTTGCCACAGCCCCGTTGCCCCTGGCGGCAAATCGCGATCGCCGCGCCGAATTCTATCCCCGTTATCCACATATGTGACACACAAGATGTTGGGGTCACAAAAGCTACGCAAACGAATCCTTGACGGCGCAAAACGAGTCGCCTTTTATAGGCCATGCGCTTCTGTTGAGAGTGCGACCGGAAAGTTCTGAGCCCGGTCTTTTTCCTGGATTATGTGCGTTTTTGCTCGCATTTCCGCCCGTTTACGAGGCCGGCGGAAGCGTTGGAATTGTGGGGCGATTGGGGACGATTGGGACAATTGTCGGGCTTGAATAAATTGTCTGTTAACACTATATTTAGTGTTTGCAGGTAGGCTCGACGCTAGATAGTGTGAATTTCCCTCAAGTGAGGGAATCGGAAAAAATCAGTTTTGAGGGACCCGTGGGTTCATCGGCGCGTTGGACAGTCGCTTCGCAAGGAGTTTTGACCAGCAGGGCCGGCGAAGACTGCGAAATGGAGAAGCCGGCCGTTTTTGAACGCCGGCAGACGGCGGACATGCGTGTTTCGCATTGGGGCAGAAATCCCCTGACGAAAGCGCTATATATAGACAAAAGGGACCGGACCAATGCGCATCGAGCGTCGTTTCACCAAGCCAGGACAATCTGCCTATGCGGAGATCGAATTCCGCAAGGCGCTTTCGGAGATCAAGAATCCGGATGGTTCGGTGGTGTTCCGCTTGGACAACATCGATGTTCCGGCGCAGTTCTCCCAGGTTGCCGCCGACATCCTGGCGCAGAAGTATTTCCGCAAGGCCGGTGTTCCCGCGCGCCTGAAGAAGATCGAGGAGAACGACGTCCCCTCCTTCCTGTGGCGCTCCGTCGCCGACGAGGCCGAACTCGCCAAGCTGCCGGAAGCCGAGCGCTACGGCTCCGAGATCGACGCCCGCCAGGTCTTCGACCGGCTGGCCGGCACCTGGACCTATTGGGGCTGGAAGGGCGGCTACTTCAAGTCGTCGGAGGAAGACGCACGCGCCTTCCGTGATGAGCTTGCCTATATGCTGGCCACCCAGCGCGTGGCGCCGAACTCGCCGCAATGGTTCAACACCGGCCTGCACTGGGCCTATGGCATCGACGGCCCGAGCCAGGGCCACTTCTATGTCGACCCGTTCACCGGCAAGCTGACCAAGTCGAAGTCCTCCTACGAGCATCCGCAGCCGCATGCCTGCTTCATCCAGGGCGTGCAGGACGACCTCGTCAACGAGGGCGGCATCATGGACCTTTGGGTGCGTGAAGCGCGCCTGTTCAAATACGGCTCCGGCACCGGTTCCAACTTCTCGCTGCTGCGCGGCGAAGGTGAAAAGCTGTCGGGCGGCGGCCGCTCGTCCGGCTTGATGAGCTTCCTCAAGATCGGCGACCGCGCGGCGGGCGCCATCAAGTCGGGCGGCACGACGCGTCGCGCCGCGAAAATGGTCATCGTTGACGCCGACCACCCCGATATCGAGGAATTCATCGACTGGAAGGTCAATGAAGAGCAGAAGGTCGCCTCGCTGGTGACCGGCTCCAAGATCGTCAAGAAGCATCTCGAAGCGATCATGAAGGCCTGCGTCAATTGCGAAGGCCATGATGACGATTGCTTCGACCCGTCGATCAACTCCGCGCTGAAGCGCGAGATCAAGGCGGCCAAGAAGTCCGCCGTGCCGGAGAACTACATCTACCGCGTCATCCAGTTCGCCAAGCAGGGCTACTCCCAGATGTCGTTCAAGACTTACGACACCGACTGGGATTCGGATGCCTACCTCACGGTCTCGGGCCAGAACTCCAACAATTCGGTGTCGCTGAAAGACAATTTCCTGCGCGCCGTCGAGGACGATGCCGACTGGCACCTGACCGCCCGCAAGGACGGCAAGGTGCTGAAGACGCTGAAGGCCAGGGATCTCTGGGAAAAGATCGGCTATGCCGCCTGGGCTTCGGCCGATCCGGGCCTGCATTTCAACACGACGATGAACGATTGGCATACCTGCGCTTCCGCCGGTGCGATCCGGGCGTCCAACCCGTGCTCGGAATACATGTTCCTCGACGACACGGCCTGCAACCTCGCCTCGATCAATCTGCTGCCCTACCGCAACGCCGACGGCACGATCGACATCGCCGCTTACGAGCACACTGTGCGGCTGTGGACCATCGTGCTGGAAATCTCCGTCATGATGGCGCAGTTCCCGTCGAAGGAGATCGCCAAGCAGTCCTACGAATACCGCACGCTTGGCCTCGGCTACGCCAACATCGGCGGCCTGCTGATGACCTCAGGCATACCCTACGATTCCGACGAAGGCCGCGCGATCTGCGCCGCACTCACCGCCATCATGACCGGCATGGCCTATGCCACCTCGGCCGAGATGGCCGGCGAGCTCGGCGCCTTCGCCGACTACGACCGCAATGCGCAGAACATGCTGCGCGTCATGCGCAACCACCGCCGCGCCGCCTATGGCGAGAAGCAGGGCTATGAGAAGCTCGCCGTCAACCCGGTGCCGCTGGTCGCTTCCGACCTGAAGCAGCAGGAGCTTGCCACCCACGCCAAGGCCGCTTGGGACCGCGCCATCGAGCTTGGCGAGGAGCATGGCTACCGCAATGCGCAGGCGACCGTCATCGCGCCGACCGGCACGATCGGTCTGGTCATGGATTGCGACACC
This sequence comes from Mesorhizobium sp. M0293, assembly GCF_040321735.1. Lineage (NCBI taxonomy): Bacteria > Pseudomonadati > Pseudomonadota > Alphaproteobacteria > Hyphomicrobiales > Phyllobacteriaceae > Mesorhizobium > Mesorhizobium sp. M0293. The sequence continues at coordinate 38,177 of NZ_JAMYSA010000043.1, read as the reverse complement.
ACCGGCATCGAGCCCGACTTCGCCCTGGTGAAGTTCAAGAAGCTGGCCGGCGGCGGCTATTTCAAGATCATCAACCGCGCCGTGCCGGAAGCGCTGCGCACGCTCGGCTACTCCGAAGCCCAGATCGGCGAGATGGAGGCCTATGCGGTCGGCCACGGCAACCTCAACCAAGCGCCGGCCATCAACCCCGGCGCGCTCAAGGCCAAGGGTTTCACCGACGAGAAGATCGTGGCGCTCAACGCAGCCTTGAAGTCGGCCTTCGACATCAAGTTCGTCTTCAACCAGTGGACGCTCGGCGCGGACTGGGTGAAGGAGACGTTCGGGTTCACCGACGAGCAGCTCAACGATTTCTCGTTCGAGATCCTGCCGGCGCTCGGCTTCTCCAGGAAGGACATCGAGGCCGCCAACATCCATGTCTGCGGTGCGATGACGCTGGAAGGCGCGCCCTTCCTCAAGCCCGAACACCTGGCTGTGTTCGACTGCGCCAGCCCATGCGGCAAGATCGGCAAGCGCTCGCTGTCGATCAACAGCCACATCCAGATGATGGCGGCAGCGCAGCCCTTCATCTCCGGCGCTATCTCCAAGACCATCAACATGCCCAACGATGCGACGGTGGAAGACGCCAAGGGCGCCTATATGCTGTCGTGGAAGCTGGCGCTGAAGGCCAACGCGCTCTATCGCGACGGCTCGAAGCTCTCGCAGCCGCTCAACTCCTCGCTGCTCGCCGATGGCGAGGACGATGAGGAAGAAGCCCTCGAGCAGCTGATCGCCGCACCGGCGGCGGCGCGCGCGGCGCAGATCACCGAACGGATTGTCGAGCGCATCATCGAACGCGTGTCGCGCGAGCAGGAAAAGCTGCCCGGCCGCCGCAAGGGCTACACGCAGAAGGCCAAGATCGGTGGCAACACCATCTTCCTGCGCACCGGTGAATATGACGATGGCCGTCTCGGCGAGATCTTCATCGACATGAACAAGGAAGGCGCGACACTGCGTGGCCTTCTCAACAACTTCGCCATCGCCATTTCGCTGGGCCTGCAATATGGCGTGCCGCTCGACGAATATGTGCACGCCTTCACCTTCACCAAATTCGAGCCGGCCGGCATGGTGCAAGGCAACGACGCCATCAAGAGCGCGACGTCGATCCTCGACTACGTGTTCCGCGAACTGGCGATCTCCTATCTCGGCCGCAACGACCTCGCCCATGTCGACCAGTCGGACTTTTCCAACACCGCACTTGGCCGCGGCATCAGCGAAGGCAAGACGGATGCGGTCTCCAAGGGCCTGACCCGTGGCGCTTCGCCGGTGAAGCTGGTGTCGCGCGTCAGCGGCAATGATCCGAAAGGCTTTGCAGCACCCTCGGGCGCCCCTGCCCGCTCAGTGCCGACAGCCTTCTCCGGTTCCAACGTGCTGGCGCTGAAACCGGCCAGCGACGAAGCGGTCGCCTACAAGCGCGACTATGAGGAGCGGGCAAAGGAACTGGCCGAGGACATCGCTTTCGAGGAAGCGGCTGCTTCGGACGCCACGGCAGGCTTGTTCACCGACGCCGCGGCCGTTGAGGCGGCCGAAGCAAAAAAACTCGCCAACGACCGTCGCGCCAAGTCGCTGCTTCAAGGCTACACCGGCAATTCCTGCTCCGAGTGCCAGAACTTTACCATGGTACGCAACGGGACTTGTGAGAAGTGCGATACGTGCGGCTCGACGAGCGGGTGCAGCTGAGAGCCGATGCCACTGGTGCCACACTCAAAGTTGGGTACCTGAAAGCCAATGTTGTGTACTTGGAGCGGCTAATCGGCCGCTTCTCATAAAGCCAGCAAGTGAGAGGCGGCCGATTGCGGAGGGAGTGCGTTCACTCTGACAACGACGCAAAGCCCTATTCCGAACAAGAAGGCCCAGGTACATCGACTGGGCCTTCTCATTTGGATGCCATGATGTGGTATGCGGAGCCGAATCCGCTGATTGGCGCCGTGCGGCTATCCTGATCAGAAATTATTCATTGAGATGTTGACCCTCGATCAGATTGAGACTTTGCTTGGCGCGGAGGCTCGGCAGGCAGTCGAGAGGAAGCGTCGCGGGGGAGACAGTGCCGACAAAGGATCTGCCTACGAACGCGAATACGCCCTAGCGCGTATCGTTCAACTAGCTGTGGAATGTCTTCTGTCGGCGGACGACGGGACAGAATTTCGCTTACAAGCGCAGGCGCTCTGTTTCATCGATGACTTTCTCGTCCACCATCCTGACCGTTCGATCTTTTCGCAACTGAAGGACAAGCAGAGCCAGAGCTGGGCGGGTCTGGCCGACGATTGCCGCTCGCAGCGCGCGTTCAACGAGGCAGCCAGGCTAGAAGGGGCCATCGAGATCGTTGTTTCCAAAGCTGACGTTGCCACTCGGCTAGCCGAAAGTCGCCCAGATGATCTAGCCGATGTAGATGTGGTTCATTTCGAGACCCCCTTTCGGGACTACGATGAAACGATAGGCAAGATTCTGGAGCCTTTTGACACCAGCAACGCGAGAAGGGACAGTCGCCGTCACATCCTCGCAGCTTGGGAAGACCTAGGTCGCAATGCAACGCTTGCCCAGATTCTACAGCGCGCAAGCGAATTCTCATCGGGAGCCATTCGAACTCTCGAGCCGGAATTTCTGCTTCGGGAGGGCATTCGCATCATTCTGGATCAGTTACCCGACTTCAATTACCGTATCCGTTCGAGGACCTTCATCTATGACTTTCCCGATTTGCGCGGGCGAGTTCCTTATCAATGCGGCACTGAACGGTGGAATGATTTCGAGAATCGATTGCAACTTTCTCCGCCATCGGATTTCCTTGAGTTCTTCGTACTGACAAAGGACACGCCATGACGAGTCGCAGGCGATATCTCGGCGTAGCTACGAACGACGTCCTCGAGCCGCTTGCAGCGCTGATGGAAGCGAGCACTCCGCCCGCAGCCTACCGAGACGCGTTGCAGCACCTAGGCGACTGCCTCGCGAACCGGATGTCACAATCTGTCGACCTGAAGGGCAAAGTCGTTTTGGTCGTCGCTGGGGTGGAGGACGTCGACTCATTGGGAAGCGGATTTATCGAGGTCCTGGCTAAGGCGGGCGCGGATGTCCGACTAACTTGCTTGTGGATGGACCGTAAGACGTTAAAGGTCCCGTATCGCGAGGAAGTCGCTAATATCATTCAGGAGTACATGGACCCCATCCCCCCACACGTCGACCACTTCGTAGTTCTGAAGAGCATCGTTTCTAGTTCGTGCACCATCCGGACAAGCCTTCTGAGAATGCTTGACGAGACAGATCCGGGGCGTATCCACGTCGCATCGCCAGTGATGCTCAAGGGCGCGCGGAAGCGGCTCGAGGCTGAGTTTCCTGCTTCGGTTGGAGACAAGTTTGAGTACTGGATTCTAGCCGTAGATGCGCAAGCGGATGAGAATGGTAACGTCATCCCAGGTATCGGCGGCAGTGTCTATCAGCGGATGGGGTTTGACAGCCAGGATGACAAAAACTTTTATATGCCTGCGCTGGTCGCGGACCGGATTGTCAGCCGTCGAAAGCCTAGCGATCAGCCTTCGTTGTAGAATCTGAAGCACATACAAATCGTATCCCATGTCGAAAACGGTTTGTCGGCGCGGGAAGTCTCTCGGCTCCATTTCGGTCACTGCCAGCCATGCAGGCCATCAGGTAAGACGAACTGCGGGCGGGAAAACATTTCCCGAACCCGCTGAATTCCTATGAGAGCGATTCAAGTGCAGCGTGAACCCGGTCGGCAAGGCTTTCAGCTCCGGATGCGGCGATCCAGCTTTGCCAGGCCACGTGCGTTGCTCTGCCTTCCGCCAGGCGACCGGCGAACAAACCTTGAGCCACGGCCCTTGGCAAGGCTACATCATCGTAGAACTCAAAATCCCTGGTCCAGCGTACGGCCGCAATCCAGTCGGCTTTCTCGAGATTGTGTGGCTTGAGCGATATTCGGGGAAAAGGTCCATCCGTGCCAAGCATGCGCGACTTTACCTCGATCTTTCCGGATAACGGCGAGATGACATCGCTTCCGCGATTGTTGCCTCCAACCACTTCTCCGTCGGTAGCAATGGCCACAACTAGCTCCGCAAGGAGCTGATGACTAATGCTGTCGTAGCGCTTGATGCAGTTCGCCGTTCTCAAGATGCTGTACATCTCCGCGGCGTCCTGGTGGGCATACTTCGCTTTCACTGGCTGCTCCGTGTAACCTCTTGGGCAGTCGAGCTACTAGGTCGAGGATTGCGCCAAGCTATCCGCATCCCTGCCGTTACCTCCCGTGTCGCGTCCGAAGTGCCCGAAACGCGCTCGAGCAAATGAGTATTAACGTACGCTTCTATCGTTGATTGCACCACATCGGGAAGTTAGGAAGACGGATGCTTGAAAAAGGAGAATTTGCTTTGGCCGACGAGACTTTCAATCTGATCGAACTGACCGCCGACATCGTTTCCGCCTACGTCAGTAAGAACGCGGTACCGGTGGCTTCTATGCCGGAACTGATTTCCATCGTGAATTCGTCACTTTCGAAAATTGGCCAGCCGATAGAACCCGAGAAGCCGGCCCAAGATCCAGCAGTCAATCCGAAGAGATCAGTGTTTCCTGACTACATTATTTGCCTCGAGGACGGAAAGAAATTCAAATCCCTGAAGCGTCATCTCGGCGTCCACTACGGACTGACTCCGGATGAATACCGCGAGAAGTGGGGATTACGGGCGGACTACCCTATGGTAGCGCCGAACTATTCGGCTTCGCGGTCGGAATTAGCCAAGTCTATGGGTCTTGGTCGGAAGGGCCCTGCCAAGGCTGCAAAAAAGTCGGCACGGCAGAAGGCTCGCCAATAGCTTGAGATTTGAGGCGACTGAGAGAGGACATCGATGGAAAGGGCTTCACGCTTATTTGCCGCAGCTTTCCGCAGTTTTGCGCTAGCCGCCCTCCTTCCCGTGACGGTGGCTCGCGCCGATTGGCAATTCACCAGATGGGGGCAGTCGCCAGACGAGGTTTTGAAATCGAGCAAGATCGCATTGAGCCAATCGACGCCGGAGGACCAAGCTGGGCATGCTATCCCGCTAATCCGCGGCGCCGCGCTTCTGAATGGCATCTACGCCGCTCCGGAATTCAAGGCCCCGGTCTGGCTATACTTTGCCGACAACAAGTTAAGCGGTGTCTACCTTGAGATTGCCGATGGCGAAACCGCTTCGCTCATCGGAGGCCGACTTTCGAATCAATACGGAGCGCCAGCCGAGAAGAACGATGGCTCCCAAGGTGACTGCAAGTATTCAGCCAAGACATGGAACGACGCGGACCGAGGAAACCGGGTGCATTTCTCGTGGGACGTTTGCGACAGCGGCTTCCATAATTTCGTACTGATCTACACCCCGATCGAACAACCAGACAGCGGACTCTAGAACAACGATCAAGCCGAAGCAGCCGCCGGCATCGCCATCTACGGCCGCTTCCATGGCTTCAGCTGCCTGATGTCGCTGATGCACGATGCGTCAAGCAGCATAGCTTTACATCAAACCTCAAAGAGAAGATGGCGACTGTTTCCTCCCTTGGACTCGGAACACGGCAACTGAGTAATCGGCCTGCCCTGACGGCGGCCGTTTACGGATGACGTCGACCAAGTTCTCGATGTGATCGCTGCCTCCACCTCGATCAACCAGATCAAGGACCATCAGAGCGCAGAACCTTACGCTTGTCCGCTGATAGGAAACCGTCTGAAGGCCAAACTCGTCGACCAATTGTGCGAGGGTCAGATGGGTGTGGGTCTTCTTCAGCTCGGCGACGGTTTTCACTCCTGCCTGCTGGAAGTGAACATCCGCCCGCCCGTGCGCTATGCCCGGAACTTCGCGCTGTGCGCATTCCTTCAGTGGCGTGCCCTGCAGGAATCCGAAATAGTCGCGGTGGAGGTCGCTTTCGACGGGAGGCTCCTTGCGGCTGAGGTTGAAGAGGTAATCGACGCCGGACACCGCTGCGGGTGTCTGGTTTTCCCGAGACGACACGAAAAGCAGCGTATAGTACAGGATAAGCAGGAAGAACCCGGCTGCGGCTCCCTGATAGTCTGGATTTCCGAACAGCTTCGAATGCAGGACCTCAAGGATTCTGATCGTGACCGGATCGGTATAAAGGAGAAAGTCCGCCGACATGGAAGCCGCTAGAACCTTGGCCGCCTGCCCTCTCAGTGCGAGTGGAACGTGATCTTCCGACAGGATTTCGGCGGCGGTCGCTGCGGCGGCCACCGCCTCAATAGGGTTTCGCCGGAGACTTGCCTCCATTGCATGTTGGATTTGTGTCCTCATCCCCGCAATCGCGGCAGCAGAGCCCTCTTGGGGATTATCCTCGAGCCACTGGTCAAGACAAGCGAGGCGCGAGCGCTCTTCCCGCATCGCTGCGACGATCCGCGGCCGGACCACTGCTTCCACGCCACCGTCAGCAGACCTCTTCAGGATCAGCTTGCTCGCGCAGAACACGCGCGCAAGCTCGTCTTCGATGACCCGAGCGGCATCAAGCCAGGCTTTTTTCAGCAGGCTCAAGTCTAGCGCGGCGAGCCGCGCGCCTAGCTCTGACCAAAAAATGCCTTCCATGATGGACGAGCCCAACCAGCTAGTCCGATCGATCCGACGGTTCGACGGCATCAGGATCGCCATGTACTCGAAAGCGGACGTCCTAATCGACGCGAGCCGATCCTGAAGTCCCTGGCTGTGGTTCCCCTGTTGGAAATCCAGGAGCACGTCGAGGCAGGATGAGTAAAGCGCGGCATCGTATCTCACTTCTGCCGCAGCCATCGCCTGCTTCATTCGCTGGCTCGCCTTTGACAGGGACGAGATCGCTGTTTCGCGGTTGCCGTCACCGAGTGCGTCTGCGATATGAAGCAGTCCCAGCGCAACCAACGCCTCGTCCTCGGCTTCCGGGACATCGAGAAGCAATTCCAGCTGCCTGTAGAGATCGGCATCGGATACATGGGCGAGGACTACGCCCTGGATCCGCGCGACATGGCGCAAGTAATCGCCCTCGTCATCTGCGGTCACATCAAGCAAGTGAGACTGCAGGGCGCGAAGCAGCGCCGGGCGGCCTTGAGCGACAAACATCGCGCCAAGCAGGGCGTGAGATCTCGTGCCAGAATAACGGGATCTATCGGCAGACTGGGCGATGAAAGCCCTCAGAAGGGACCGCGCGAATCTGTCACTGAGCGGGACTGTCGGTAGCAGCCTTACCGTTTCGGCCATGACTCCGGGATCGGCCGTATGAGCGACCAGGTCTGCGGCAGCTGACGCGCCGTCACCCGTTCCTGCTCTTCCAAGCGCCTGGAAGAACTCTACCGCTTCCGGCATGTCTACTATGTCCGCAGCGGCACGTGAAAGCGCATCGGCCGACAGGCTGCGTAGGTCTAGCGGCTCGCCGCGGCGGCAGGCATCCACGAAGCGACGGGCAAGTTCATCCATGTCCATTCTATCCTAGAAAAGCTCGGCACTCCCGATAGCTTCCCTACGGTGACTGAAATCCACCACGGCGTCGAGTTCGGGTCGTTTGACCGCGCCCACGATGACCTGGACTCCCGGCATTTCCGCCACCACTTCGCCTACGGCGCGGACGAGCTGGGAGAAGTCCTTGGCGCTCATTTCTGGCGCGGCGGGGGAATCCAGCACCAGCATTCCTGGATGACGGCCGAACCCGCGGGCCTGAGCGACCTTCAGTGTGGCCAGGGAAGCGGCCAGCCGCATGCGAAGATTCTCACCCACGTTCAGGCCGCCAAACGTATTGTCCGTGCCTCCCTGGCGGATATCCATGCGGTGGGGTTTGAAGGAAAGCGTCTCGAGGTTTGCCACTCCGAATTTTTCGGCGAGCTTGAAGGTTTCGCCTTCGACGTCTTTCATGATTGCAGCCTGCATGTCCTCCATCATTCGTTTGGTAAGGTCGGTCGCGGCCTCTAGGATCCGTTGGGTAGCTAAATCGGCATCGCTGATCGTTTCCTGGTCATCGCCCTCCCGCTGAAGTTCCTCCAGACGGCCCTCGATGACCGCGATATCGAGTGCCAACTGGCTCGAAACGTCCTCCTTCGACAGCTGACGTTCCGTCTCCTTTAGAAGACGCAATGCCTTTTCCCGAATTGCCTCTGCGTCTGTAAGTGACTTCTCCCCCTTCGCCATCGCTGCTGAGGCAGATTTCCACGCTGCGTCGGCATCCTTCGCCGCTGTCTCCATCGCGGTCAGATTTGCCGCATCGTCATCGTCACCATGCACCTCGCTGCTCCCGCAGAGGCCACAGGCTTCGGCTTCGACTGCCTCGAACCTACCGGGCTGGAAGCCGCTCTCGCACGCGGGGCAGCAGACAGGCCTAAGCTTTCTGAACACATAGCCAGCCGCCGCCTCGTCCTTGGCTTGCTGCAGCAATCTTCTCGTCTCGGTATGGACAGCTGCGGCATTCATCGCGCGAGTGCGCAGCTGTTCGAGACTGTTTCTCGTCCCTGTGACGGCTGCCTGGGCGGTGGCGACTTCGCCATCGAGGCGGTCGAGGTCGAGCCTCAACCCGGACCTGTCCGGCAGCTTCGCCGCCTCGCCTTTCTTCTTCGCCAGCAGATCAGTTAGTTCTTTGAGGCGCGCGGCGATTCGGGATTTCTCGGCCGTCGATGCTCGCCGCTTCCTGTCGGATACGTCCTTGGTCCGTTTGAGCGCGCTCGCCAAGGCCGTGTAGGTCGAGACCCAGGGAAGTCCAATGAACATCTGGATGAGTCTCAGAGGAAGGCCGTCCTCCATGTTCTCGCCGAAAATCGCCTTGCTGGGACCCGTGATGAAAAGGGCCGCTGACATGGCTGGCCATCCATGCTCTACGACTGACCCGCTCGCGGACTTGTACGCATGGAACCGTTCGAATCCGAGTTCTTCCATGAAGAGGTCCGCCACAGCACCAGTGAGCCCCTCACCTGCGGAACCCGAGTAGAGTGCAACCTCGGCAGTCCCGTCCCTACGCATAAGCAACGCCTTGCCCTGCTTTTCATCCGTCTCGCCTACTTCCTTGAGGATGCGAACCTCGTACTGCACGTCGTCGATGCTGAATCCGACGCTGGCGGAATCGATCCAACTCCAGATGTCTTTCTTTATTCGGCCTGGGAATCTGCCCTGGAGCGCGGCACGGACCAACAGCAGGATGCTCGACTTGCCTTTCGAGTTCCCCTCTGAAAGCAACGCCCATAGGCCCGGGCCCAATCCGGACCACTCGAACAGGAATCTGTCCTCCGATCGAAGTGTCTTCTTTTGGCCTTCGATCCTTATCGATGTAGCGGTGACCGTGCGCGCCCGCGGCAGGATAGGCTGCGCCCGAACACCGAACTCCTCAAGCACGTTGGAGACGGCCTCAGCAGTCGCGCCCGCGTCTTCCCCGATCCTTCCAAGCCATTGCGCCGTTCCGGTCGGCAGGTTGTCCTCGCTCATGCTTTCGCTCCCGTAGTGCCAGCGATCCTGCGCAGCACGCGTTCCTTAATGGAGGGGATCGCCTCACCGAACGGCGTGCCGGCATACTCCTCCTCGGCGTAGTGGATGTCCTTCAGCGCGGTTCCGCTCTTGTTCTGGGCGACCTTGAGTGCCAGAGCGGTTTGGCGCTCATACCAGGCCAGGCCAGGCTGCTGCGACAGCGCCTCTGCGAGGAAGTTCCGGGCCAGTGGACCTGTAAGATATTCGTACATGTAGCCGCCGTTCGGCAGCTTGCGCCTCATCGACTTCGCGAGGCCGCGGAAACCCAGTATTGCAAGCGACGTCTGTAGGTCGTCGTAGGCGCCGCGACGCCAACGAACCATCTTCACCAAACGGAGGTCAGGCTCTTCCTCCCGCAAAATTTCGGCAGCTGCGTCGAACAGCGTACCGTCTCTGGTGGACTTGTGCAGGTCCAGTAACTGCTCGGCTAGGTAGTCGGGGTAGCGCAGCCAGAAGTCGATCGCGAGTGCGCGCTTCTCGCCGAGAAAAACTCGGTCCCAGCCGTCCTGTGGCGTCTCCATTGGAATGCTGCCGCGCACGAGAATGAACAGCAGCCGCAACGCGTCTCTGAACGCGTGGCCGACTTCTTCGCGAGGATCAGTCGGACCGGCTTGTTCTTCCTGCATGCTCCCCCCTCGACGAAACGAGCCGCCGCAATTCTGCTGCGAATGGCGCCAATCGACCTTCGGCGCTGATCTGAACCAGTTCGTTCAGGCCGCTGCGGCTCGAAAAATGGCCTTCATCATAAGCGCAGATCGGAATCTGCCTGTTGTCCCTGAAGCGCCTGTCCGGCCCCCCATTCCGGTTGGGGTGTAGCCACGTATGCCCCACCACCCTCGCATCGGATGGAACCCGTCCGTCTTCAACGAACCTTGTGCTCTGGACATCCAATTGAAGCTCACCGTATTCGACCGCGCCAACCTTTGCATTGTCCACGACCAGAATCCGATCAGGGAAGAAGTGAAGCACCTGCTTTCCTACAGGGATAGATGGAACGTCGATGTTCGACTTCACGACGCCCGGGCTGGAGAGAGCCAGCCGGATGTTGCTGCGATTTTGGATCCGCGTCGCGCCGCCGTTGCGCTTCCAATTGCGATCGTTTCCCTCGGCTGCGACGTGCCATATAGAATCTGTTCCGATCAGGCGTTCAAACGACGCAACAAACCCTAGATATCGCTCCAAAACGTCGGGTTCAAAGTCGTATAGAAGGACAACCGAACGCCGGATTTTGTCCAAGTAAGAGCCGACAATCATGGCAATCACGGTGAGAACAACACCACCCGCAGCAATGGATTTGAGACTTGCCAGGAGCAAAACCGCGACAACCAACGCTCCGATTATGAAGGCAGCCATACTTAGACGGATTCTGGAATGTTTGCCGTTAATTTCGGCTAGGAGGGACGCCGCTGACTCCGGAACCATATCGAGTACGGAACCGCTCTCGATCTCATGCATCGCGACTTCATCGTGGTGATGGCGTGGAGTCCGCCCCGGTAGGCTGCTCATGGAAACCGGAACTGACTTTCGAACAGGCCGAACCGAAGGCAAAGTGGCTCGGTAGTAGAAGCCATTTCTTCCAGCATGGATGTAGTTGCCGCGAGGTCCGCTTCCGACCCTGAGTCCCGGTATGCCTACTGACGCTCCGATTCCGGATTTCGACAAATTGAAACGGAACGGTCCGACTGAAACCGATTTTCGAATATGGAATCCCACGATACGCCCCCCGGCACTCGTTCCTAATAACTTTGACTTCTAACTGTTTAGCCAAAGATCCTTCAACTGATATTTCTCTGAAATCTCCCGGATCGACTATATGGCTACATCCGATTTTTGTTGTTCTCCAATTTTTCTCCCAAGTCCACCCAGGGGTGCTGTGGGCCAGCGCGGAATTTTCTCCAGACCTCGCCTGACTCAGCTGCACTCGCACCCCTGGGAATGTCGACAAGAAAAGGCATAGATCATTCTGCGGCAAGGCGCTCCAGCACGACTGGAACACGGCTCTGCACTGCGTGACCGCAGAAAAGCGCGATCTAGATCGCCTTATCAAAGCCGATTTAAGAGAAAACCAATGACCTGCCAGTAGGCGTGTCCCGAAAGGAACAACGCTTGGCCCATGCCACCTACGCTATCGGGGATGTTCACGGCCGTGCCGATCTTCTCGAATCCTTGCTAGCCGCGATCGCAGGAGATGCAGATGCGTCCGGTGCCGAACCTCGAGTGCTGTTCCTCGGCGATATCGTCGACCGCGGTCCCTGCAGCCGTGAAGCGATGGATCTCGTTTGCGACACCCTCGCCCGGTGGCCGCGGTCACGGCTGATCCGGGGCAACCACGACGCCTACTTCCTAGACTTCATGACCGCCGACCAGGTTGACGAGGATAGGTTCGGGAGATGGGTGCGGCGGATCGGCGGCTACCAGACTATGGAGTCCTATGGCCTCCTGTCTGCTGGCAGCATCCGGGACGCAGCCGACAGGTTTCGAGCAGACCACGCTAGCCACCTGCAGGCGCTGAAAGATGCCTCACCGATCGTCGTCGACGATCGCTTCGCTTATGTTCACGCAGGAATCGATCCTACCCGTTCCATCGGCGACCAGGCCCCAAAGGACTTAATGATGATCCGGGACAGGTTCCTCGATCATGAGGGGCAGCTGTCGCACATCATCGTGCACGGCCACACCCCGACGTCGGACAGCATGCCAGACTCGAGGCCATGCCGGATCGCCATAGACACGGGTGCCTATGCCTCTGGCAGACTAACCTGTCTGGCGATATCCGCCGATGAACGGAACCTTCACTTCCTGTTTGCTACGGCTTCGGGCGGAAGCATCGAGGTCGCGCGGGGCAGGCAGACGAATGACCGATTTTTTCCGGCTGAAAGCGAAATATCCGGACCTCATTCCGACGACGATGACATTTCAGTGCGGAGTCGGGTGGGAACGGGTTCTGGATCAATATTTCGGTGAGATAGCCCAGGCGTTACCTGCGGGCGCTCGACTGAGCCTCGATCGGGTTTACGAGAAATACGGGAGCTTGAGGATCGATGCTACGGCAGCGGGCATTGTCACCCCCGAGATTAGGCTTGCGCTGGACAAGGCAGAGGTACTCGCAGATTCGCGCTCCTACCGATATTGTGAGACTTGCGGCAAGCCGGGAAGTCTTCGCGACAAGCGAATGTTATACGTCGCATGTGAAGACCATGCTGACGGAGCGGCGGCCCTGCCGCCAGACGAGGGCGGGGTCAGACTGGACGGAATTGCCTACGAGTACGATGAAGAGGCCGACGATCTGGTCGTTGTCGAGGTGGAGAGGGAAGACCACTAGAACCATTCGGACTGTTGGCATCGCCCCGAGAGGCATCCGGCCTTTCGGCCCGTCTGCCATGCGACCGACAAATCAAATACCGTCCGAAGGTGACCCCATCGATCGTCGGCAGCCGGCGCTGAAGGGATGACTTGCACCATTCGGTGATTTCCCTGATGCTCCCGAGCGGGGGACCAGATTATGCAGCTACCAGAGCGCCTGCTGTTCGTTGATGTAGAGACGACAGGGTTTTTCAGCTCCGATCGTGTTGTCAGCCTCGGTCTAGTGCAGCTTAGAACGGCCTCGTTACCTTCCGGAAAACTCGATCTACAGCTGGGGCACTATATCTTCGATCCCGGCAGGAAAAGTCATCCTCGCGCCGAAGAGGTTCACGGTTATTCCGATTGGCTTCTGAGACATCAAGATCCCTTCGACATGCACGCTGCCGACATTAGGCAGCTATTTGAGGAGAGCGGAGTGATCGCTGCTCACAATGCCAGTTTTGATCAACGTTTTGTCGAAGCCGAATTTGAGCTAGCCGGAGCGTCGCTCTCCAGGCTGCCATTCTTCTGCACCATGCAGGATTTTCGCCAGAAGATCGGCGGGCGCTCCGGGCTCAACGCCGTGCTGGCCCAAATCGGCATGGCTCGGGCGGGCAAGACGCATGGAGCGTTTGAGGACGCATGGATGGCCATGGAGGTCTTCCTGTGGCTCCAGGGCCTTCCCCGGCCATCCGCCGGCGCAATGCCAGCCTATATGCCGACAAACCTCAGAGAGGCCCCTCCCTTGCCGGATGGTGCCCTGCCGCGCCGCAAGCGAAGAACGACACCAACGCCTAGCGCGACAATCATACTGGAGAAGCCAATCCCTGCTCCAGTCATTTCAATCGAGATCAGATCGAAGCTGATGACCGCCACGCGTGCGACAGCCGTGTTGATGATGTGGATCGCAAGATCGGATGGGATCGTCGATCCCGAGATCGATGCACTTGCGGCCATGGTTGGAGCGACAATGGACCGGCTGGCGATTCCTCCCGATCCTATCCTTCAGAATGACACAGCCGCGGCTCTTTCCGAGATTGAGCCGTCCCCGGAGATGGTTGACGTTGCCGCCAGACAGATTGTCGGCGACGCGTCGGCGCTTGACAGCCTCGGGTATTGGCTGAAGTTCGTAACCTATGCGGACGGAAAAGGTACAGAGCATGAGAGGCTGGCTATCGCCCGGATCACCGAAGCCTTCTTGAGAGCCAGGCGCTGAAGGCCTGCGTCCGGGGAGCAGAAGGGCACATGCCAGGAAAACAGCGCGAGCGTTATTGCTTTGGTCGAGCCCGCAGAGAAACGGGCCTATAGCCGCGGTAAAGGCCGTCAACGTACCGACGAGAAGTTCGCCTCGCTAAGTGCCAACGAACGCCATGGATTGATCCGCTACGGTGATCGGAGGACTTATGACAGCACGGCAGAAATGCGCCTCATTCCGGCCGTAGGGCGTCCCCTTCGCGCGCCCCGAAATCGGACGTATGGTGGATGGGGCGAGGCGGCACGTTTTCGCTACTGGCGGTCATCCGCGTTTGGCGACGTGAGTCGACACGACCTGGAATTCGGGATCTCGAAAGCACCCGGTTTCGTCTTTCGACGATGTCACCATACTGACGACCGTTCCCGCTGCCCCCTTTCTGGACGTTTCCCAACGTTGTCGCGACGCCGTACATCCGTTTCGTCACAACAAGCGGCGCCGAGCCGACGATCACCTGTGTCTCGTGGCCGGGATATCCAAGGTGCAGATCAACGAGTTGAAAACCCGTGGCGTTGGCGCGATGGAATCGCTAGCCGCCATGCCCCTGCCCTTGCAATGGAAGCCCGAGCGCGGTTCGGCTCATTCCTACGAGCGCGTCCGTGAGCAAGCGCGGTTGCAGGTGGAGGCGAGAGCCAGCGGCAACCTCGGTTTCGAGCTCCTTCCTGTCGAAGCAGGCTTCGGACTGTCTTGCCTTTCGGAACCCTCGGACGGAGATGTCTTCCTTGACCTCGAAGGCGACCCGTTCGTCGGCGAACACGGGCTCGAGTACCTCTTTGGATATCATTTCAGAAATGAAGCGGGCGAATGGACATACGTCGGAGATTGGGCTTTCACCCGCGCCGACGAGAAGCTGGCGTTCGAAGCGTTCATAGACTTCGTAACGAAGCGTCGGGAGGCTTATCCGGAACTGCACGTCTACCACTACGCACCTTACGAGCCTGGGGCTCTGAAACGACTGATGGGCCGCTACGCAACGCGTGAGGAAGAATTCGACAACATGCTGAGGTCGAAGCTGTTCGTCGATCTTTACAGCGTTGTCCGCAACGGCCTTCGCGCCAGCGTTGAAAGCTATTCGATCAAAAGGCTGGAACCATTTTATGGCTTCACGCGCGAGACAGCTCTTCAGGATGCAAACGTTGCACTGCTGAGTCTCCAGTCGAGCCTGGAACTCGGACATCCGGACAAAATTCGCGAAGAAGACCGATCGGTGGTCGAGAGCTACAATCGCGACGACTGCGAATCAACGCAGTTTCTCCGTGACTGGCTGGAAATGCTCCGCTCACAGGCGATCGCTGCTGGTGAAATCATTGCCCGGCCGCAGCCTGGCGACGAAACAGCGAGCGAAAACGTCACGGCCTGGCTCGCAAAGATCGGGCCGCTGATCGCGCGGCTAACCGCGGACGTGCCCGCCGATCCGGAGGAACGCGGCGAGGAACAGCACGCGCGATGGATACTCGCCAACATTCTCGATTGGCATCGGCGCGAAGCAAAGGCTTCGTGGTGGGAGTTTTTTCGCCTTCGCGATCTATCGGCCGATGAGCTGATGGATGAACGGAGCGGCCTGTCAGGCCTCACCTTTGTGGGCGAGGTTCCCGGGGCCGGAAATCTGCCGACGCACCGTTATTCATTCATTCCGCAGGAAACAGACATTCGCGTCGAGGACGACCTCCACAATGTCGGCGGCGACAAGATTGGAGCTGCCGTTGCACTATCGCAGCAGAACCGCACGATCGACATCAAAAAGACAGGCAAGTCCGTCGGTGTTCATCCGCAGGCGATCTACGGCTCCAAGAATTTCGGCTCTGAAGAACAGGCGAATTCCCTCGTGCGCATCGGCGAATACGTGGCGGACCATGGGCTCGCTGGCGACGGGCCATATTGCGCGGCGCGTGATCTGCTGTTGCGCCAGCCACCGCGTCTGCGCGGCGAGCCGATCAAGACCGATGGGGAAACAACCTTGGCCGCGGCGATGCGGGTTGCCACGCTTTTCGGTGGCGGCATCTTCCCCATACAAGGCCCTCCGGGCACTGGTAAATCGTTCACCGGTGCGCGGATGGTATGCGCGCTTGTTCGCGAAGGTAAGACCGTCGGGATCACCGCAAACAGCCACAAGGTCATCAGGAACCTGATCGACAAGGTCATCGAGGCAGCTGACGAACTAGACGTCGACCTGACGTGCATCGTGAAGCCGAAAGCGGTGGAGGCCAATCAGCACCGCTTGGTCTTCGCGAAGAACAATGCCGACGTGTATGGAGCGTTGAGCGGGTCGTGCAAGGTCGCCGGAGGAACGAGCTTTCTCTGGTCACGGGCCGACGCGTTTGCATCTGTCGACGTTCTCGTCGTGGACGAAGCGGCACAAATGTCCCTCGCAAATGTGCTGGCGGTTTCGCAGGCAGCACACACGGTTGTTCTGCTTGGCGATCCTCAGCAGCTGGATCAACCGATGCAGGGAAGCCATCCGGATGGAACCGACGTGTCGGCGCTGAATCACATTCTCGCTGGCGGGAAAACGATCGCCGCCGGGCAAGGCCTGTTTCTCGAAGAGACCTGGCGGCTCCACCCCGACCTGTGCGCGTTCACGTCGGAGCTATTCTACGAAGGCAAGCTGAAATCACGGGACGGCCTTGACGGCCAGATCATATCAAGCGGTCCGATACGAGGGTCCGGCCTGCGGCACATCCCGGTCAGCCACAGCGGAAATCAGAACTCCTCCCCGGAAGAAGCTGTCGTCATCCGCGACCTCGTGAACCACATCCTGCAGTCGAACACGCATTGGGTCGATCGGGACGGGAAAGAGGCTCCAATCACGCCAGATGATATTCTAATCATCACGCCCTACAACGCGCAGGTCTTCGAAATCCAGCAGCACCTGCCCAGCGCCAGAGTCGGCACGGTCGATAAATTTCAGGGTCAGGAGGCGCCGATTGCGATTTATTCGATGGCGACTTCAACTCACGCAGACGCTCCGCGAGGCATGGATTTCCTTTACAGCCTTAATCGCTTCAACGTAGCAACGTCACGGGCCAAATGCCTGTCGATTCTCGTAGCTTCACCCCAGGTGTTCGAAGCGGAATGCAGGACGCCACGACAGATACAGCTTGCCAATGCGTTCTGCCGATATCTCGAGATGTGCTCGTTGATTCAGCTGCCGGGGTCACAGCAGAATTGAATGACTGCCCCGCCGATGAGCTCTCTACTCGCTGTGCCAGCATTCCCGGCTTCGGCCCGAGCCTTTTTGCAGTGCAAACGCCCGGATAGCTTTCCCGCTAGCGGCCCCGCCAATATGCGTGCGTGCAATCCTGTCGGCGAACAGCATTGTTGTCCAGGACTCGGTGCTGCAGATGGGATTTCTCGTTGACGGCTGTGTTTCGTTGGTCCAAGCGAAGCTTTCAAGATGGCGAGGATGCGGACGGCGAATGAGATCAGCTATCGTCTTGGAACTGGTACCCGATGCATCGTTTATGGTCTTCGGCGTTCAGCGGTCTCTCGGAGCTTCGAGCTCATCTCGAATATTTTATTGGGCTCGAACTCCCGATGGAAGGATCGTTTCAGGATACGACGCCGATGGCCGAAATTCGGTACAGGGGATCCTTGCTGATTTGGAGCATCGCACAGCCGTCAGCGAGATAGTGGACATAGTTGAAACGATGGCGTTGGGCGACACAGCCATGGCAGTCGGAGGTCGTGAGATCCCGGTACAGTACTTCGCTGTCGACTCAGATGGCGACGTACAGAAGTTCGCCTCGCTCGATGCACTTGTTGAGACTGTCTGTCCAAGCATTGGACTTCACCCCTGAAGCTTGTCGACGACGGGCGTTCTCCACCATGATCTGGGATATGTCCTTCAGCCCTAGCTCGATGCACTCAATGATGCCGTGATGTTCAAGGTCTAGACAGCTGCCGACGCCATGCTCGTCCTCGAATTCAAGCATGGCGTCGCAACAAGCCTCAATTCGACGCCACGCCTGACTCATGGTGGCATCTGCCTCCTCGAAGAAGCGAGATCGCACCGCGATCCAGCGCCTCAAACCCACGAGATCACCGCACATCACGAAACGCTCGAGTAATTTCAGCGTAGCCTGCTGAATATTCTTGTGATCCGGTGCCATATCCACCCTCGTTCCAAGCCATCAACACAAGAGAGGGAATCGGTGCAACCGACAAGAAAACTGTTCAACCCATCGTCAGCCCATTGTGGACACCGAATTGAGATCAACCGAATCCTTGCGGAGGAAGGGCTGGCCCGGACATTCTGGACTTACTCGCTCGGGCCGGCTGAGGAAGCCCGTATCGGCGATACGAATTGCAGCGAACCCTTTGCGTCGAAAGAAATCCTCCCGCATGGTACGCCACCTCTTCCGGCGGTACTCTTCGACAACCCGTTTCGCTGGCCTGCTCGATCTGCTGGATGGCTTGGCCAATCTCGAAGAGCCGGCGGTTTTCTGGTCGATTTTCCATCAAGTTTGGTCAAGCTGCGATGTCACGTGGGAACACGGACGGAGAGCCATCCAGCAATTGGAGAGGGCTCGCCATTGTGGAGAGTTCCTAGGATGCGAGGATAAGCAATTCTATTCCGCCCTGCCGGAGCAGGTGACGGTCTATCGAGGCTGTTCGCGCGCCCGTGTCAAAGGAATCTCTTGGACAACAGACATGGCCGTGGCGGAAGGTTTTGCGCAGGGTCATCGTGGGATACGTGTGCCCCGTCCCGTGCTGGCGAGGGCGGTCATTTACAAAGGCGATATCCTTACAGTTTCATCGCATCGTGGAGAGGCAGAGGTGTTGCTCAACCCCAGCAGGGTCGCGGGCCTCTCGGTCTGTCCATTTGCGGCACGCACTTCGGCCAATGCCGACAGAGCGGTCAAGGTGTATATCGGGCCACCAGCACGCTGGCGACCTCAGCAAGCGAGTCGGATTGTGTGGGCGTCTTTTCTTTGCATGCTTGCAATCGGTTAAAAGCTTGAATTCCTGGACACGAGCACTTCCCCTGCCATCATCCCAAGGTCTTCTCCGATTCTTGAATGCGCCCTCGCCCACAGCCGCCGCAGCAAGGTTTCCGGCACCATCTCGTCGAATTTCGCAGTCCTAAGGTTCTCCACGAAACCCGCGATCGATTCAATGTCCGGCGGCCGCTCGGCAACCTGCCGAAGGATTGCGGCAGCTTCATCGGGCGTCGTCTCAAGGACCGTGACGCCGACGTCGAGAACCACGCATTCCAAGCCTGCCGAAACGAGAGCGAAGGCCAAAACCGAATTCGCGTCCGTACCTCTCCATGTGAGGATATGGGTGTCCTTGCCTGCCTGCAGAAATTGGGAATCATCCAGCCCCAGCAGTTTGTAAGCCGCCCTTCCTTGCTCAAGGAAATCGATTGCGGCCACATCCAGATAGGCGGGGGTTTCCATTGACGACAGAACCGCCTGCATCTCGGCCGCGAGCCGGTCGTGAATCGGTTCGTTCATAAGGGCGTCGAATTTCGGGATCTTTCCGGATCGGTGCCTTTCGACTTCGATCACTTTTCCCCGATCGTCCACCGTGACGATGCGCCACCGCTGCCCCGCGAACGAAATTACTGCGCCGGTCCCCACTGGATTGGAGACAGGGATCGTCCCTAACGTGCGCCCTCCGGAGACCAGCCTCCATTCCTCGTCCGTCGAGAAAATGGCGTAGAAATCGCGCGCGCCCGTGAGCCTTTCACCGATCTCGCCAAGCATGATCGTGCCGTCTGGCGCCTGCTCGATCAGCCCTTGTTCTGGCGACGCCATCGACCGGAGAAGCTCCACGTAGTCAGTCTTGTCGAGCGCGGACAACGGCCCGGCACCGCATAGCAATCGGAACAATCTGTCAGCACGCGCGCCGCCTTCCTGAACAATCATCGAAAGCGTTTGGTGAAGCGCTACAGTCGCGGTGGCGCTGGTTATGGACGGAGGCTCGACGAACCGTTCAATCAGGAGACGGACCGAGGCAGTTGCCCGCACCGTCTCCAATCTCAGCTGATCTAGAGGATCGGAATCCGCGGCGAGGCTTCGCTCACGCACATAGATCCGGAGAACGGCCGGGATGCCACGCCGGCGCCCGCTACGCCCAAGCCGCTGGCGCAGTGACGCCAACGACCGTGGCGCGCCGATCTGCGCCACCGATTTGACCGAACCGATGTCAATCCCAAGCTCGAGCGTCGTCGTCGCCACGCCCGTGGTAGGAACATCGCCTTTCTTCAGCCGATCCTCCAGCTCCTCTCTAAGTTCCTTCGATAAGCTACCGTGATGCGGGAAGAATTCATTCGGCACGGCCGCCCTTTCGGACCGGATGCGGAGTCGATCGGCCAACGCTTCGACACGCTTTCTCGATCCGGCGAAGGCAAGATTGTTGGATCCCCGCAAGTTCGCAAAGACATGGTCGGCAATCAGATCGAGGGCGGTTGGGGTCCCTTCTTCGTTCTCAAGGCCATCGGAGTCTTCGACCTCCTCGGAATCGGCGTACGCCCTAACCTGAAGACGGAGCTCCGGTGAATCGGCTGCGGATTCGACGATCACTACAGAAGAAGGGTTCTCAGGCCGGAGCCAGAGCGCGGCGACGGAAAGGTCGCCGATCGTGGCCGAGAGACCGATACGCCTCGCCGGCTTCACGGCCAAATCATCCAGCCGACGGAGAAGGCTCGCAAGGTGCAGCCCCCGAGGTCCATTGAGGAAAGCATGCAATTCATCGATGACAATGAAGTCCAGCGAAGCCAACATCGCCTTCGCGTCACCCGGGTGGCGGAGTAGCATTGCCTCGGTCAAAAGAACGAACTGACGACGTCTAGTGTAGTCGGGGCGCGCTCAGTGAACCCTGTCGTCATGTCGCCCCGAATCTGGAGCGTCGACTTTTCGTTCGGCCCTTCCCGCAGGGCAATCTCCTGACAACGGCCGTTGCGTATGCGGCGTCTCCGCCCCATTGATTTTTTGGTTGCAACGGTCAGGTCGAGCGCTTGCAGATGGTCCTATGAGCACGTCGGGGAATCAAAACGCATTCGTGGCTGCAGGGTGCCCGAGGTCGAGTTTGTATTCTTCACCATCCCACAATTTTCGAAGTATCGATCGCGTCCGTGGATGGTAGCAGGGAGCATTTCGCAGAGACACAGGAAGCAGAGAGCGGTTACTCATGGCATACTCAGCAATCGGTCAATCCCATTCCGGCGTCCACGGCACCTTCTTCTTGTCCACGCATCTGAAGTTCGTGCGCGTGAGAGCGTCGATCCGCTTCATGTCGACGCTAGATAGAACGAAGTCCATGACGTCGAAGTTCGACCGCATGTTTTCCGGCTTGGTTGACATTGTATTGACGGCGACGCCTTTCTGCAGAATCCACCTCAACACCACCTGCGCAGCCGACTTTCCGTAGGTTTTGCCGATCTGGCCAAATTGCGGATATTTGAAAACCTCCCCCCTCGCGACCGAAGCGAACGAAGCCAGCGGAACACCCGTCTGAAAGGACATGTCGAGCAGAATTGCCTGGTCGAGAAGCGGGTGGAATTCAACCTGGTTGATCCCGATTTCACCATTGAGGAAGGATTGCGCGTCCCGCATCATTGAGGCCGTGAAATTAGAGACGCCGATCTCGGTCGCGAGTCCCTTGCGCTTCGCGCCCCGAAGTAGGGAGAGAGACTTGCGATTGTCCCCGGACGGATCCGGCCAATGAAGGAGCAGAAGGGTGACCTGCGACACGCCAAGAGCGTCCAGACTCGCCTCCACCGATTTCAGGAACTGTTCCTCGGTGTAGTTCTCAGGGTGCACTTTCGTGGTGATGAGAAGGTCGTCTGTCGAGACGTTAGTCCGGCGGATGGCCGCGCCCAAGTCGGCCTCGTTTCCGTACAGTTGAGCTGTGTCGAATGATCGATAGCCGACCTCGTACGCAGCGGCAAATGCCTTCTCCAAATCCTCGCCCTTGAGCGGATATGTTCCAAACGAACGCTCATATCCCGGCCGAAAGCAGATCGACATTTTCCTCTCCTTTCCCAGAGCCGTAGCGAACCGTGTGCACGATGAACTGATATAGATATAGATGGGTGCTGTCTCAGCCCACGGCGCGATCGATCGACTCGATCAGCTTCCTCTCTGCCACGGCCATTCTCCGAATGACGTCCTTTCATCAATGCAGTGGTCAACCTCCGTTGTGGATGGAGCAGATGTCAATCATGCGATCCAGCGAACGGATGAAGCTCCAAAGCCAGCCATATGCAATCCGTATCCGCGTAATACTGATGCCATGGGTAGAGAAACCCGCCAATGCTATCGCTTGTACAATCGAAGAATGGCTGGGCGAAGCCCGGAGCCATCAGGATTTCTTCGGTAAGTGTCTCCCGCTGCTGCGTCTGAAACTTCTGCATCCGTCCCACTCCCATGATCTGTACATGGGTCTCGATGAATGGATGCAGATTGTGGATCAGGCAGTCCGTCGCTTCCGGAGCAAACCAAAGATTGGCTTTCGCGGCAAAAGTCATGCCCTCTGTCTCCGGGCTCCCGGCGAGCATTGCCGCTGCACCGCTCAGACGAATTTCAGTAAGGTCGTCCTGCGGTGAGCGGTAGAGCGGCAGTCCGAGAATTTCCGCGGTCGGATCGGTGATGGTCTCCGCATATCGCGGCCACCCTAGAGTGCTCGCCCAGTCTTTGGCGCCTTCTGTCTCGCGAACGCGGATCACAATCATTGCCTGTGCGTTCTCGATGACCGCGTCGATGAGCGTGGTCGATGACAATGGCTGGATTCTTTGCCGAGGCGTGCCAGCAATCTCAACGACGGTATCACCGATGTTGAAGACGATATTGCGCCCGTGAAGTGCGAATGACGAAGCGCCCTCAATCAGTTCCGCGGCAACAACAGCGTTGGAGAAATTGAGATCTCGCCGGTTGTTACTCCTAGCCATGAGCTTCTCTCTTGTCATCATCGCCCGGTCCGGTCAGTCCGAAGGGACATGGTGGTGTTCGTGGTGGGCGCGTGGATCGCAGCGAAATCCAAAGGTCGGTGCGCGCCACGCCGCTGACATCTGATGCCCATCAGCTGGCCAGCCGCGCCTCGCCTGCGGTCTGTGCAGCGAAATATCTCGCGATTGCACCGATAACCCGAGTTGTCGCCTTTCCATCGCCGTATGCGTCCACAGGCTGGGCCATTCGTGAATATTCGTCCGGATCGCGCAGCAGTCGGGTCGCTTCACTCACAATGCGGGCGGTGCTGCAGCCCACAAGGCGTGCCGTGCCAGCTTCGACAGCCTCCGGCCGCTCGGTGATGTCTCTTAAAACAAGCGTCGGTTTGCCGAGTGAAGGGCCTTCTTCCTCTGCGCCGCTGCTGTCCGAGATGATGATGTCCGAGCGCAGCATAAGGCTGCAGAAATTCCGGTACGGTAGCGGATCCACCACCGTAATATTCGCCTGGTTGCTCAGATAGGGCAACATGACTTCGCGCACTGCCAGGTTCTGGTGCAATGGGATGATGACACGCACGTTCTCCTGGGACGATAGCTGCACCAGAGCTCTTGCGATCTCGTGCATCGGTGCGCCCCACGACTCGCGTCGATGTGCTGAGGCGACCAGGATTCGCCGCGTATCGTTCTTGAGGTCGGCAAGTGCGGGCTCGGCGAAGGCGGGAGCATTTTCGGCCGCCCAGTGAAGTGCATCGACGACCGTGTTGCCGGTGACCGTGACACGATCCTCACGGGCACCTTCGCGGATAAGGTTCTCGCTGCTCCGGATAGTCGGCGCCAGGTGGAGATCCGTTATCTGGGCGACGAGGCGCCGATTGGCCTCCTCTGGATATGGTGATGCAATGTTGCCGCTGCGTAAGCCCGCCTCGAGATGGATGATGGGGATACGGTGCTGGAAGGCGGCCAGGGCGCCTGCCAGGGTGCTCGCGGTATCGCCATGAACGATCACCGCGTCCATTCCCCATTGTTCTATTTGCCCCGAGAGCCTTTCCAGTATTCGATGTGTGACCTGCGACAAGCTCTGGCGAGGTTGCATGACGTTTAGTTCGATGTCCGGTTGAATACCGAATTCCGCTAAAGTGATATCCAGCATCTCTCGATGCTGCCCCGTGGAAACAACGAGTGGCTCGAACCTGCGGTCGATCTTCATTGCGTTGATGACTGGGGCGCATTTAATCGCCTCAGGACGAGTACCGAAAATGAATGCCACTTTGGGCATGATCGTCTCTCCAAATGAATCTGAGGGCGCTCTCTGCTAAACACTGATACGCCGTGCCTGCGTTGCTTTGGGGGGTTGCCGGAGACCGCAGTTGCCAAGGAATTGCATAGGGGGCTATAGGGGGGCGATCCACCAGGGCCGAAGTGAACCACGTCTTGGCCAATCACAGCGGACGACGAGAATCCTCTAGCCAAGGTCGACTGGAATGCGAGCGTCGCTTTCTGGTGGACTTGGCGATGTGCCCTTCCCATAGAACCCGATCTGACGCAGATCTCCTTCCTTTGTTTCATCCATCGCGGCTAATCGCGCCATCAATGCTGGTCGGCAGTTGCTGCCGCCCTCCTCAAGGATGAGATACAAAACTCGTGCCAATTTGGCTGATCGAGCTGAAGAAAAAACTTTGTGATTGCTTTACAGCTATTTAGCCAAAGGAACAAAAGATCGGCTAAACAAGACTGTGTGTCACGGACCCGACAAAACCGACAGACGGCGCGGATATGGTGCGACGAAGAAAAAAATTGGCCGCGTCGGTCCACGCTGGCGTTGGACCGCCCCTCAAAGCGTCGCTGACTCTTGACTCTTTCCCTGATCGCCCACCACCGTCCGGCAGTCATTGGCGGAGAATGGCTGTGGGGTTCTGGATTGGCTTTTCGGTCGAAAAGCGAAAGGGGATTTCAGGCTGACAGAATGAGAACTCTCGGAACGAGGTAACCCGATGATGGTCTATCGCAACAGAGACTAACCATCATTTCCGTGATCAATGGTTGTCTCTGCATGTTGGCTAGCTGTCGGGGCACTCTTCTGTCTCCGCGCTATGTCCAGGACGGCAATTAACCTTCCTGGCCGCGGGCCCCGAGTTTTGGTCTCGGCAATCGGGCCTCACTATCAAGCGAAAGATGTTGTTGAGGAGTACCTAAAAGAACTCGCAGAGAAGCAACGTGTAACCGGACGCTCAACGAGAAAACAGCGGGCACGCTGCATCGCCGTCATGATTGGAATCGCAATACCATTCATCCTGGCCGTTGGCACCGCGATCCCTCTGCTTCTTCATTTGGACAGTTCGAAATACCTCGCCTTTGGAACCGGATTTTGATTCACTCGACGCGTTGACTTGCACGGAGGCAGTGGATGCGGGGACAGGCTGGTTTCTGGGACATTGACGAGCGATATGTCCGGCTGAGCGAGGCGATCCGCTGGAGAAGCTGAATGCGGTGGTGCCGTGGGAGGTTTTCCGCAAGCCGCTGGGCAAGGCGCTGAAGCGCTCCGATGGCGCGAAGGGTGGCCGGCCGCCTTACGATCCGGTGATGATGTTCAAGATCATGGTTCTGCAGGCGCTCTACGGCCTGTCTGACGACCAGGCCGAGTTCCAGATCCAGGACCGACTATCCTTCATGCGCTTCCTCGGGCTGGGTCTCGGAGACAGGGTGCCGGACGCCAAGACGATCTGGCTGTTCCGGGAGCATCTCACACAGGCCGGCGCGGTGGACAACCTGTTCGCCCGTTTCGACAAGCACCTCGGCAAGGCCGGCTACCTGGCGATGGGCGGGCAGATCGTCGATGCCACCATCGTGGCGGCGCCCAAGCAGCGCAACACCGACGCCGAGAAGACTGACATAAAGGCAGGCAAGGTTCCGGACGAGTGGAAGAACAAGCCCGCGAAGCTGCGCCAGAAGGACCGCGATGCACGCTGGACGGTGAAGTTCTCGAAAGCCAAGGTCGCCGAAGAGGGAAAGGCGCAGCAACGCGACATCGCCATTCCCGCCTTCGGCTATAAGAACCATGCCTCGATCGATCGCCGGCATGGCTTCATCCGGGGATGGAACGTCACGAGCGCGGCGGCCTATGACGGCGCGCAGCTTCGCAATGTGCTCAACCGCGGCAACACCGGCTCGACGGTGTGGGCCGACACGGCCTATCGCTCGAAAAAGAACGAGGAGTGGCTGGAAAAGAACGGCTACGTCTCTGACATCCACCAGAAGAAACCGAAGGGTCGGCCGATGAGCGAGGCGACGTCGCGGGCCAATGGGCGGAGATCGAAAACCCGCGCATTCGTCGAACACGTCTTCGCGCAGCAGAAATCCAGGATGGGCCTGTTCGTGCGCACATCGGCATCGCCCGCGCCAGGACCAAGGGATAGACAACGGCACCCGAGAGGATATGCGCGCCGACTTCGGTGCCCTTCTCCAGGACGACCCCCGAGAGTTCCGGATCGACCTGCTTTAGGTTGCAGCGGCGAGCCCCGCCGGAGCCGCCCGGACAATCACCACTCGATTTCCATCGACTCCCGTTCCCTCAAATCCATAGCCTCGTCATCATCGATTCTACAGCGCCTTTTCGAGTTCTGGCAGGACGTTGAAGAGGTCGGCGACGAGGCCGTAGTCGGCGACCTGGAAGATCGGCGCCTCCTCGTCCTTGTTGAAGGCGACGATCACCTTGGAATCCTTCATGCCGGCCAAGTGCTGGATGGCGCCGGAGATGCCGCAGGCGATGTAGAGGTCGGGGGCGACCACCTTGCCGGTCTGGCCGACCTGCCAGTCGTTGGGCGCATAGCCGGCATCGACCGCCGCGCGGGAGGCGCCGACGGCCGCGCCGAGCTTGTCGGCGACCGGCAGGATGACCTCCTGGAATTTTTCCGCCGAGCCCAGCGCGCGACCACCCGAAATGATGATCTTGGCCGAGGTCAGTTCCGGACGGTCGGTTTCGGAAAGCTTGTTCTCGACGAAGGAGGACAGGCCCGGATTGGCCGCCGCCTTGACCGTCTCGACCGCTGCCGCGCCACCCTCGGACGCCGCCTGGAAGGAGGCGGTGCGCACGGTGATGACCTTCTTGGCGTCGGTCGTCTGCACCGTCTGGATGGCGTTGCCGGCATAGATCGGCCGCTTGAAGGTGTCCGGCGCAATCACCTTGATGATCTCCGAGGCCTGGGCGACGTCCAGGAGGGCGGCGACGCGCGGCATGACGTTCTTGCCGACCGAGGTGGCGGCGGCAACCAGCGTGTCATAAGAGCCGGCGAGCGAGACGATCAGCGCTGCCAGCGGCTCGGCGAGATTGTTGGCTAGGCTTTGATCCTCGGCAACGAGCACCTTGGCGACACCGGAAAGCTTCGCCGCCTGTTCGGCGATCACCTGGACGTTCGAACCGGCAACGAGCACATGCACGTCGGCTCCAGCCCCACTGGCGATCTTGGTCGCCACCGTCAGCGCCTTCGCCGTCTGGTCGGAAAGCTAGGTCATGTCGTGGTCAGCCAGAAGCAAAATGGCCATGATGAGTTCTTACTTTCCTTAAACCTTAGAGGACGCCGGCTTCGCTCTTCAGCTTCTCGACGAGCTCGGCGACCGACTTGACCTTGATGCCGGCCTTGCGTCCGTACGGCTCTTCCGTCTTCAGGCTTTTCAGCCGCGGCGAAGTGTCGACGCCGAAGTCGGCCGGCGACTTCTTGTCCAGCGGCTTCTTCTTCGCCTTCATGATGTTCGGCAGCGAGGCATAGCGCGGCTCGTTGAGGCGAAGGTCGGTGGTGACCACCGCCGGGAGCCTGACGTCGATGGTCTGCAGGCCACCGTCGGCTTCGCGCGTCACCCTTGCTGTGCCTTCTGGCGCCTTGCCGTCGCCGATCTCGACCTTCGAGGCGAACGTCGCCTGCGCCCAGCCGAGCAAAGCCGAGAGCATCTGGCCGGTCTGGTTCGAGTCGTCGTCGATCGCCTGCTTGCCGACGATGACGAGACCCGGCTGTTCGGCCTCGGTTACACCCTTGAGGATCTTCGCCACGGCCAGCGGCTCCACGGCATCCTCCGTCTCGACCAGCACTGCCCGGTCCGCGCCCATGGCCAGCGCCGTCCTCAGCGTCTCCTCCGCCTTGGCAGGGCCGATCGACACGACGACCACTTCCGCAGCCTTGCCCGCTTCCTTCAGCCGCAGCGCCTCTTCCACGGAGATTTCGTCGAACGGGTTCATCGACATTTTCACGTTCGAAAGCTCGACACCCGAGCCGTCCGCCTTAACGCGGATCTTCACGTTGTAGTCAACAACACGCTTGACTGGCACCAGGATCTTCATGGCTAAACTCAAATTCGTCAGCAGAGAGAGTGGAAACGCTCGATCATGACGTCAAGCACCTCACCGGGGTCACGCTTCCACCAGTTGTTCGCGGAAAAGATTTCGACCTCGCAAGGCCCGGCATATCCCGCGCCTTCAACGCCGGCGCGGATCGCCCTGAGGTCGGCAACGCCGTCGCCCATCATGCCGCGGTCGAGCAGCACGTCGCGCGTGTCGGCAAGCCAGTCGCAGAGGTGGTAGCCGAAAATCCTGTCCTTGCCGGCGCGCTGCAACTGAGCGTCAAGGCCGCTGTCCCACCAGACATGATAGACATCGACGGCGACGCCCAGGTTCGGCGCATCGACTGCCTCGCAGATATCCACGGCGTCCCGAACGGTCGTCAGGCAGGAGCGGTTCCCGGCGTAGACGGGATTGAGGGGCTCCAGCGCCAGTTTGACATTGCGTTCCGCCGCATAGGGCGCAAGCGCGGCGACGCGATCGGTCACGATCTTCAGGCTCTCGGTCGTCCCCTTGGTGTCGGGATGTACGCCGCCGACGACGATCGTCAGCACCGCAGCGCCGAGGCCGGCGGCCATGTCGATGGAGGCCTTTGCCTCGTCGAGAACCGCTGCCTCGTCGACGGCATCGGTGCCGACGAGAAACGGCGTGCGGCAAAGCCCGGCGACGGAAAGCCCTGTTGCCCGCGCCCGCTCGCCGATCTCCACCGCCCGCGAACCGATTTCGCGGCGCCAGAAGACGACGGAGCCGAAGCCGCGCGCCGCGCAGGCATCGATCACCCGCTCCGGGGACCAGCCTGCACCGTGGCCATCCAAGTTGTGTCCGAGGCTAGCGGTGTTGAGCGCGAGCGCCGAATGGTCGGTCGAGAAATCGCGCATCGCCTACGCCCCGTAAAGAGCGAGCAACTTCTTCATGCGCTCGACGGCGCGGTCGGGATCGCGCAGCAGGCCGCACTGGTCCGCCTGACGGAACACCTCGACGAAATACGGCAGCGGCCGCATCGCCTGGGCGCCGTTCAGCATCACGAAGTGATCCTGGAAGCCGTTCAGCCAGGCGAGGAAGACGACACCGGTCTTGTAGTATTGCGTGGGCGCGCGGAAGATCAGGCGAGCGAGCGGTACGGTCGGATCGAGCGTTGCGCGAAAGGCTGCCGTGTCGCCCTCGCCCAGCCGCTCCACCGCATAGGCCGCGGCAGGGGCGAGCGGATCGAAAATGCCGAGTAGAGCATGCGAAAATCCGTCGCTGTCGCCCTCGATGAGCTCGGGATAATTGAAGTCGTCGCCCGTATACATTTTCACGCCGGCCGGCAGGCGGCGGCGCATGACGATCTCCTTCTCCTTGTCGAGGAGGGAAATCTTGATGCCATCGACCTTGGCCGCGTTCTCTTCGATGACGGCAAGCGCCCTCTGCATCGCCGGATCAAAATCGGCATTACCCCAATAACCGGCGAGCTGCGGATCGAACATATCGCCAAGCCAGTGCAGGATTACCGGCTCATCACAGGCGGAAAGCACATCGGAATAAACCTTGACGTAGTCGTCAGGCTTCATGGCGACCCGCACCAGGGCGCGGGAGGCCATGAGGATGAGCCGGCCGCCAAGCTTCTGGATAGCTTCCGCCTGCTCCAGGTAGGCCCGGCGTACGTCGTCAATGCTCGTCGCCGTCGCGGGGTCGAGATGATCCGTGCCGCAGCCATTGGCGACGAGCGCGTCCGGCAGCTCCTCGCGCGTGCGGCGGATCAGCTCCAGCGCTCCGGGCCAATCGAGACCCATGCCGCGCTGCGCCGTATCCATCGCCTCGGCAATACCGAGACCGAGACCGGCCAGGTAGCGGCGAAACTCCATCGTCTTCGCCCAATCGACCGTGGTGCGGCCCGAGGGATCATTGGCGGTAAAAGGATCAGCCACGACGTGAGCGGCGGAATAGACGACGCGGGCCGGGTTCTTGCCAAGTGTGGCGGCGGCGATTGGCTTTCCGGAGAGGGCGTAGTCGGTGGAATGGCCGGTAGCATCGGGAAGGGCGATTTTCATGGAAAGTAACCTCAGAAACGCGGGACGAGCATGCCGGCATCGGCCGCGATCGACAGTCCGGTTGTGTAGGGGAGCCGGCCCGTCGCCAGCGACGCGATCAATGTGCCAACCTCGTCCGGTTCACCAACACGCGGGAAGAGCGTGAGTCCCTGGGCTGCCCGTTCGCGATAGGCCTCGATCACAGGCGCGGTCATCTCGGTGGCGATCAGGCCGGGCTGAACGTCGTAGACGGCGATGTTCTCCCGCCCGAGCCGGACGGCAAGCGTTTTTGACACCATGGCGGCAGCGGCCTTCGAGGCACAATACTCAGAACGATGCTCCGCCACAGCAACTGCATTCGACGAGGTGACATTGACGATCGAATGGAAGAGCGGCGGCCGCGCGCGTGCAAGAAGACGACGCGCGAAGGCCTGGCTCAGGAAGAACATGGCCTTCGTGTTGACGGCAAAGCACCGGTCCCAGCTCTCTTCCGAGACCTCCATCATGTCTCCGCGCTTGAGCACGCCGACACCGGCATTGTTGACGAGGGTGGTAAGCGGTCCGAGTTTTTCCTCGACCGCATCGATCGCCGCACCGTGACCGCCGATCGCAGCGACATCGAACGCGGCGGCGGCGACGGGGACGCCTTGGGCGGCGACGCGCTCGACCGCGGCGGCAAGTTCGGCGTCCTCAGCCGGCCCGTTGACGGCGACCGCAAATCCTTCCTTCGCCAAAGCTTCAGCAACGGCAAGCCCGATGCCGCGCGAGGAGCCGGTGACGAGCGCGACCGGCCGGGCGGACGCGGCGCTCATGCTCTAGCGCCTTTCTTCAAGAGTTCGCGCGCGATGATCATGCGCTGGATCTGGTTCGTGCCTTCATAGATCTGCGTGATCTTTGCATCGCGGTAGAGCCGCTCCACCTCGAAGCCGCGGATATAGCCGGAGCCGCCAAAGACCTGCACGGCATCGGCGGTACGCTGCACAGCCATGTCGCTGGCAAAGCACTTGGCGATGGAGCAGGCTTTGGTCGCGTCCGCGCCGCTGTCGATTTTCGAAGCGGCAGAGTGGACGAGCAGGCGTGCGGCCTCGATGTCCTTCGCCATGTCGGCCAGAAGCCATTGCACGCCCTGGAAGTCGGCGATCGCCTTGCCGAACTGTTTGCGCGTCCCGGCATAGTCGAGGGCGGCCTCCAGGCCGGCCTGTGCGATACCGACGGCGAGTGACGCAATGCCGACGCGCCCCTTGTCGAGGACTGACATCATCATGTGGAAACCGCGCCCCTCGGTGCCGAGCAGGGCATCTGCCCGAAGGCGCACATCGGTGAAGTTCAGCGCGCCGACCTGGCTGGCGCGCTGGCCCATCTTGTGCTCCTTCGGCCCCTTCTCGACGCCGGCCGCATGCAGGTCGACGATGAAGATCGACATGCCGCGATTGCCGGCTTGCTTGTCGGTTCGCGCCAGCACGAAACCGTAGTCGGCCACCGGCGCATTGTGGATCCAGATCTTGCCGCCGTTCAAACGCCAGCCGTCGCCGTCGCGCTCGGCCGTCGTGCGGATACCCGAAACATCAGTGCCCGCCTCCGGCTCGGTGATGCAGTAGGCGACCTTCGAGCGCATGCCGAGAATATCCGACAGCATCGTCTGCTGGCTTTCCGTTCCGTGGCGGACCAGCAGGGTCGATATGAGTTCGATCAGGCCGCATTGGTCGGCGACGGAAGCATAGCCGCGGCTCAGCTCCTCCATCACAAGCGCATAAGTGAGCGTGTCGAAGCCGGGACCGCCGAGGGCCTCCGGCACACCTATGCCGAACAGGCCGAGCTTTGCCATTTCGTCGTAAAGAGCCGCCGGGAAGCGTTCCTCGCGGTCCAGTTCCTCGGCCAAGGGCCGGATCATTTCGTCGGCAAAGGCGCGCGCCATCTCTCGCACCTGCTCCTGCGTTTCAGTGAGATACATGGCCCTCGCCTCTCGCATAGTAACTATCCGGTTATATACATTCTCCGGTCGCAAGACGTCAAGGCGGAAAAATCTGTGACCGAGAAGGAAGCTGCTTGCACAGGCGTTTGGTCCGTGCTTATTTATTCACCATCTGGTTACTTATGGAGGAGAACCATGCACCCTGGCGAAAAGAGGAAATTCGGCCGAACAGAACTTGACGTCACGACGTTCGGCTTTGGGACCGCGCCCCTCGGCAACATTTTCCACGAGATCGACGAAGCCACATCCGGGGCTATGTTCGAACGCGCATGGGCCGCCGGCGTGCGCTTCTTCGACACCGCGCCGATGTATGGCCACGGCCTTGCCGAACTGCGCACCGGCCATGCCCTGCGCTGGAAAAACCGCGACGATTTCGTCCTGTCCTCCAAGGTCGGCCGCCTGCTGCGCCCGGCACGGCGCGACACCATCAACTTTGCGCCGTGGACGAATGCTGCGCCCTTCACCATCCATTTCGACTACAGCTACGATGGCACGATGCGCGCCTTCGAGGACAGCCTCCAGCGTCTGGGGTTGGAGCGGATGGACATGTGCTTCATCCATGACATCGACGTTTTCACACGCGGGAGCGAGCAGCCGGAAGTATTCGAGCAGGCGATGGACGGCGCCTGGCGCGCGCTGGAGCGGCTGCGCTCGGAAAAGGTCGTGAAGGCGATCGGCGTCGGCGTCAACGAATGGCAGGTCTGCCATGAGGCCCTCCGCCGTCACGATTTCGACTGCTTCCTGCTGGCCGGCCGCTACACCCTCCTCGAACAGGATGCGCTCGACGCGTTCCTTCCGCTGTGCGAGGCACGTGGCGCGGCGGTCGTCGTGGGCGGCGGCTTCAATTCGGGAATCCTTGCCACCGGCGCGAAGGAAGGGGCGAAGTACAATTACGCGCCGGCGCCGCGCGACATCCTGGAAAAGGTCGCGAAGATCGAGGCGGTCTGTGCGGCGCATGGCGTGCCGCTGGCCGCCGCCGCACTGCAATTCGTGCTCGCCCATCCTGCCGTACCCTCTTTCATGGCGGGCACGCGCACGGTCGAACAGCTTGACCAGAACCTTGCCTGGTTCTCCCATCCGATCCCGGCAGAGTTCTGGGCGGATCTCAAGAGGCAGCGCCTGTTGCGCGAGGACGCACCCGTTCCGGGCTGAGCTCGCATCAGCCCGCGCTGCAACAAGCGGCGCGGGCAACCTCTAACGGATCAGGATTGCCCTGAAGTCATTGACATTGGTTCCTGTCGGGCCGGGCACGAACAGGTCGCCCAAACGATGAAACGCCGTCCAGGCGTCGTTGCCGGCAAGCAGTGCGGCAGGATCCGCCCCCAGTTCGCGCAGGCGCCCCATGCTGGCGCCGTCGGCAAAGGCCCCCGCATTGTCCTCTGAGCCATCGATACCATCCGTATCGGCGGCAAGTGCTGCAAACGGCACACCTTCGCCTGCGAGCGCGAGCGACAACAAAAACTCCGTGTTGCGTCCACCCTTGCCACGTCCCTTGATCGTCACCGTCGTTTCACCGCCCGAGAGGATGACGACGGGACGCAAGAACGGGCGGTCACGGCTGGCGACCTCGCGAGCGATAGCGGCGTGAACACGCCCGACGTCGCGTGCCTCCCCCTCGATGCAGTCCGATAGAATGACGGCGGGCACGCCGAGCGCCTCCGACCGTTGCGCGGCAGCCTCCAGTGAGAGGCGTGCACAAGCGATGATGTGGACCTCATGACCAGCAAAGGCTGGGTCATGAGGCGATGGCGGCTGTCCCACGTCTTCATCAAGCCAAGCCTGGATCCGCTCGGGCAGCTTGACACCCCATGTCTTGACCAGTGCGCGCGCCTCTTTGCGATTGCTTGCATCCGGCACGGTCGGTCCACTGGCGACCTGCGCCGGGTCGTCGCCAGGCACATCGGAGACAACGAGCGTCACAACCCTTGCAGGATGACATGCGGCGGCGAGCCGCCCACCCTTAATGCCGGAGACCTGCTTGCGAATAGCGTTCATGACGGAAATCGGCGCACCGCTCGCCAGCAGCGCGCTGTTTAGGGCGGCTTCATCCTTCAGCGTGAGATCGCCGGGCGGGGCTGGGAGCAGGGCGGACCCGCCGCCACAGATCAGTGCCACGACGAGATCATTCTCACCAAGCCCCTTTACCTCGTCGAAAAGCGCTTGAGACGCTTCAAGCCCCGCAACATCCGGAACGGGATGGGCAGCCTCCAGCACACGGATCCTCTGGCAGGCCGCCGAATAGCCATAACGCGTCACCACAACACCTTCCAGCGGGCCATCCCACAGCCTTTCGAAAGCCGCGCCAAGCTGCGCGGCGCCCTTGCCCGCGCCGATGACGACGGTCTTTCCTTTGGGTCGGGTCGGCAGATATGTGCTCAAGGCCTTTTCGGGAACCGCGGCTTCGATCGCTGCGCGAAAGAGTTCTGCGAGAAAGTCTTTGTCTTCAGGCTTCATGAGACCGCCAAACGGATCAGGAGTATGGGATGACCGAAAGCTATCTGTCGAAACGCGCCGGCCGCTTCTGCCTGTGGGCCGCCAGCCCTTCCGTGAGATCTTCGGATGCAGCCGCCACCGCGCCAGCCAAGGCCTCCACGACCCGTTCACTTTCCTCGTGCTCGGCGGCATTGATCAGCATCTTCGTCAATTCTGTCGCCCTTGGAGACCGCTTCAGCACACGCGCTGCGGCGGCCTCTGCGGCGGCGCCACCCTCGCCCGTCGCCACGACCTGATCGACGAGCCCGAACGCGAAAGCCTGCTTAGCAGAGTAGACTTCGCCAAAAAGCGCCATGCGGCGGACAAGCTGCGTGCCGAAGCGGCGCGATGCCCGCTGCGTGCCGGACCAGCCGGGAATGATGCCGAGGCCGGCCTCCGGCTGGCCGATCTTCACATGCGCTTCGGCGATGCGCAGGTCCGCGCAGGCAGCAAGCTCCAGCCCGCCGCCGAGCGCGTGGCCGTTCAGCACCGCGATCAGTGGAACCGTGAGGCGGGCCAGCGCATCGAGGGCGCCGTGTCCGTCGCGCAGCCAGCGGCGCGAGAACGTGTCGGCGTCGAGGCTGCTCCACGCCTCGATATCGCCCCCCGCGCAAAAGGACCTGCCGCCCTCTCCCGACAGGATCGCAACCCGGGCATCCGAGCGCTCGATGGTACGGCAGGCCTGCAACAGCGCATCGACCATGTCCTCGTCGATCGCGTTCAGCTTTTCCGGCCGGCGCAGGGTGAGCCGCGCAAGGTGGCCCTCGATGCGGAGTTCGATGCGCGGATCGCTCACAGCGCAAGCCCCATGGTGCCAGCGCGGAATAGCGCATCGTCCATCACCTTGAGCGTCTGCGAGACGCGCAACGGCGTCGCCGCCTGGTCGAGGACATCGCGCTGGAGGTCGAGGCCGGGGGCGATCTCGGTTATGACAAGTCCGTCCGTATCAAGCTCTATTACGCAGCGCTCCGTGACATACGTGATCTCCTGCCCCTGCGCGCGGGCGCGCTTGCCAGAAAAACTGACCTGATCGACCTTCGGCACGAACTTGGCGATGCGGCCCTCCATGTCGATCACCAACCGGCCGTCCTCGATGTGCATCTTGGCGCCTGCATTGAAATTGCCGGAGAAGACGATTTTTTTCGCACGCGACGTGATGTCGACAAAACCGCCGGCGCCAGCGGTGCGGTGTGGCGTTGCCGCCAGTCGGCTGACATTGACCGAGCCCTCGGCGTCGATTTCCAGGAAGGACAGGAGCGAGCAGTCGAAGCCGCCAGCCTGGAAATAACAGAACTGATGGGGCGAGGCGACGAAGGCCTCGGCGTTGGAGGCACAGCCGAATTTGAAATCGAGAAGCGGTATGCCGCCGACGGCACCCTGCTCGATTACCCATGTAATTTTGCCGTGATGCCCTTCCTCGATGAGGATGCGCGGCACGTTGGCCGAAATGCCGAAACCGATATTGACGGCCCAGCCATCCTGCAGTTCCCGCGCCACGCGGCGGGCGATGACCTTGCCAACATCGAGGGCCGGCAGGCGGAAGGTTTCGAGCGGCCGGAAGAGCTCGCCGGAAATCGCCGGGTCATAGGGCGTCGCTGTCGTCTGCAACTGATCGGGCGCCTCGACGATGACGTCGACGAGGATGCCGGGGACGCGCACGTCATGGGGCCGCAGGGTGCCGCTGGCCGCCACCCGCTTGACCTGCGCTATGACCAGACCGCCGGAATTGCGGCCGGCCAGCGCCATTTCCATAGCGCCGAGAGTCGCACCCTCGTGCTCGAAGGTGAGGTTGCCCTTCTCGTCGGAGGTCGTCGCGCGGATGATCGCAACATCGGGGCGAAGCGCCGGGAAATGCAGCCAGTCCTCTCCCGCGAACGAAACCCGCTGAACGATCGGCTCGGCGCGCGCACTCGCATTCATCGCGCAGCCTTCCTGATCGGGATCGACGAAGGTCTCCATGCCGACCTTGGTGAGCACGCCCGGACGCTTGGCGGCGCCCTCCCGGAGCATGTCGAAGACGATGCCGGAGGGCACGTTCCAGGCGGCGAGCTCCTCATTCAGGATCATCTGCCAGACCAGCGGCGGCTCGGCATTGCTCGGCCCCGAGGGATAGGAGCCGCCGATGATCTTCTTCAGCATGCCCGGCTTGGCAATGTGGTCTACGCCGCGGGTGCCAAAGAAATCGCCGGCCGCGATCGGGTGAATGGAGGTGAGACCGCGCGGATGGCCTTCGCGATCAAAGCGTTCGCCTAGCGCCTTGAGAACGGCGTCAGGGCAACACAGGCCCGACGAAGAGTTGACTGCAACGACCGCACCAT
This sequence comes from Mesorhizobium sp. M0293, assembly GCF_040321735.1. Taxonomy (NCBI): domain Bacteria; kingdom Pseudomonadati; phylum Pseudomonadota; class Alphaproteobacteria; order Hyphomicrobiales; family Phyllobacteriaceae; genus Mesorhizobium; species Mesorhizobium sp. M0293. The sequence goes on along the minus strand of NZ_JAMYSA010000043.1, from coordinate 1,123 downwards.
CCCTGACGAGTTGGGCCGCCTCCTCCGCTGTCTTCACCTTCTTCATCGACTTCACCTCCGTTCCGCATTGCATTAAGTAACTAACTAGTTATAGATTAAACACGGCCTGGGCAATCAGACAAGCAGGATTTTTTCGCGTCGACCCGCATGGCACCATCGATGCTCCCAGACAGCCAAGGAGGAGGCATGAACATCTATTTCCAGAAGAGCTTTCAGCGCGGCTTCGGCACCTTTCCGCTGAAGGGAGACGACCTCAGACACGCGATCGATGCCGCCATCGGCGCCGGTTACCGAGCGTTCGATACGGCGCAGATGTACGGCAACGAGGCCGATACGGGTGCGGCACTCGCAGTCTGCGGCGTCGCGCGGGAAGAGCTCTGCATTACCACGAAGGTGCATCCGGACAACTATTCAGAAGAAAAATTCTTGCCCTCGGTCGAGGCCAGCCTGAAGGCATTGCAGATCGATCGCGTCGATGCGCTTCTCCTGCACTGGCCGCCGGCAGACGGTGAAGTCGCGCCATCCCTGCGCCTCCTGCAATCCGCCCGGGACAGAGGTCTTGCGGACGCCATCGGCGTCTCGAACTATACCGCACGCATGATGAATGTGGCGCGCGCCGTGGTCGAAGGACCGCTCGTCACCAACCAAGTGGAGTTTCACCCGCTGGTCAACCAGCAGAAGCTCCTCGCCGCCGCATCGGAGACGGGCATCCCGCTTTCCTCCTACGCGTCCATCGCCCGCGGCGAAGTGTTCAAGCACCGTCTGTTCGCCGAGATCGGCAAAACCTACGGAAAATCTGCTGCACAGGTTGCGCTGCGCTGGACTCTCCAGAAGGGTGTGCCGCTCAACACGATGTCGACCAAGCCGGAAAACATCCGGGGGAATTTCGACATCATGGATTTCACGCTGTCGTCCATCGACATGGACAGGATCGACGCCCTGAACGCGACCGGTTACCGCATTACCAAGCCGGGGCAACTGCCCTGGGTCCCCCAATGGGACTGACGCCACAGGGGGGGGCGGGGGGGCGGCCGCGAGCAGGCGACAGGCCGGAGCCGCAAAGAGGCTAATGCGTGGAAGTGGTCGGGCGGATTGCGGACAGGGATGATAACCAGGAGAGTGT
>NZ_JAMYSA010000042.1:0-55747 GCF_040321735.1 Mesorhizobium sp. M0293 | reverse complement strand
TCCGCTAAACACGGGGGCTGCGCGACGGACACCCCGACGTCACCGCGATGCCACGCCATTTTTGCAGAACTTGACGCACACAACTGCCGCGCATAAGTCCTGTTGTAACGCGAGCCGGCCGAACCTGCACCATAGCGGGTCACTTGCCGCCATCTCCGCAATTCGCACTGTTAGCCAACGGTAAACTATAGCCGGCTTTCGTCCGCGTGGGATGCGGGCCTTTTGGTCGTCTTGCTGCCTTCCATGCCCGCCGATCAGCCAACGAACCCCTTCTTTTGGAGGACAATAGAGCGCTGACCGAAAATGAACTGAACTTTTTAGCCATTCATTCACATATGCGTGCTTTCTAATCTATGTCATGACCTTCAGTTGCCTCACCCGAATTCGGCTTATGGCGGACGGTATATGCCGGGGCACGGGCGCAAATGTTGCGACGATCTTCGCCCTGACCTTGCCGATTGTTGTCGGCGCAGCAGGCTTCGGTGTCGAGACCTCCTATTGGTACTACAACAGCCTGAGATTGCAGGCGACGGCCGATGCCGCCGCTTATGCCGGCGCGCTTGAACAGATCTCGGGTTCCGACAAGCCGACCATCGTCGCGGCCGCGACCCAGTCGGCAGCGACGAACGGGCTGGGTTCGGGCACGATCATCGTCAATACGCCGCCGGCGTCCGGACCGAATACGGCGAAGAAAGCGGTCGAGGTGATCGTCGGCCAGAAGCTCGACCGGATGTTCACCTTGATCTTCACGCAGGCCCAGGTTCCCGAACAGGCGAGGGCGGTGGCCCTCATCACCGACGCCTCCTCGGCCTGCATGCTCGCGCTCGATCCATCCGCTTCGCAGGCGGTGCTGTTTTCCGGCAGCACCACCGTGAAGCTCATCGGCTGCTCCGTCATGTCCAACTCGATCGCCTCGGATGCCATCAAGCTTCAAGGCTCGGCGGGCCTCCAGGCTGATTGTCTGCTATCGGCGGGCGGCGTCTCCCTCAGCAACCCCGTCACGACCGTTTGCGCGGCTCCGATCACCCAGACACTGCCTGCCGCCGATCCATTTGCCGGGTTGCCAGCTCCGACATCCTCAACTCCTTGCCAGAACGCCAACAAGGCGACGCTCAGTCCAGGCACCTATTGCGGCGGCATGAACCTAAAGGGCAATGTCACGCTCTCGCCGGGCGTTTATGTCGTCCAGGGCAATTTCAAGATAAATGCCAACGCGGCCATCACCGGCAGCGGGGTGACCATCTTCATGTCGGGCAGTTCGACGGTCAGCATGAATGGCAATGCCTCCGTGCAGCTCAGCGCGCCGGCTTCGGGGACTTATTCAGGCGTTCTGTTCTACGGCGACAGGACCGGTATCAGCGCATCCAGCACATTCAACGGCACAGCGGACTCGCTGCTGACCGGAGCCATCTACTTTCCCAAACAGCAAGTAAACTATCTTGGCAATTTCTCGGGCAATGGCGGCTGCACCCGGGTCGTGGCCAATACGATCCAATGGTCCGGTAACTCAACCATCAATCAGGATTGCTCGAGCCTCGGAGTGCCCAACATTCCAGCCGCGCGGTCCGTTGCACTGGCCGAGTAGCTTCGTGGAGCGCCGATCGATGCCGATCCTTGGCGATGAAGCGGGCGTTGCGGCGGTCGAGTTCGCGCTGGTCCTGCCCATCCTATGCCTGGTGCTGCTTGGTATTCTGGACGGCTGGTCCTACGTGACGAGTTCGCTGTCGATGCGCGCCGGCGTGAAGACCGCCGCTAATCTGGTCATGAGCGGATCGACCGATGACGCGGTGACCAAGGCCGTTGCCATTGCGAGCTGGGAGAATCGGCCGGAGGACGGCCAGGTCACACTCAGCCGGATATACATGTGCGGGACGACCGTGGTCGACGCTTCCATCATGTGCAGTGGGCCGAAGGTGCCATCGATCTATGTCCAGATCCAGGCATCGGCCACCTGGGTGCCGCCCATCGCCTTCGGTGCCTTTTCCGGTTCCAGTATCATCGGCCATCAGGAGATGATCCGTGTCCGCTAGGGCAAGCGCGTTCAGGCGGGATCGATCGGGCGGGGCCGGGTTGGAGTTCGCGCTGATCGCGCCTTTCCTCGTCATGCTGCTGTTCGGGATCTTCGCCTTCGGCTGGTCGATGCATTCCGTGTCCAGCGTTCGCTATGTGTTGGAGACATCATCACGCTCGCTGCAGCTTAAGAGCACGCTGACCCAGGCCGACATCCAATCGATCGCCACGCAGAAACTGCAGGTCCTGGGTTTTAAGGGTGTGAACGTCACGATCGCTATCGATCCGGCGAGCGGTGGCTTCCGCATGGCGCATCTGACCGCCACCTATGCCTTCGTCATCGACTTCCCTTACTTCAGCAACTTCCCGGTCAACTACGCGACAACCGTTACTGTGCCGCTGGTCGGGAGTTAGGCTCTGGAGTCCGGGCTTTTGACGGTCAAGTGACGCAAGCCTGGCACTCCGGCCGGCTTTCGACGACATAGGGCTATCTTATATATTCATTAATGCTAATATAAATCTGACGCTACGTCATGTCGGGTATTTCTCGGAGTGTGCACTGTGGGGGTTCCAATGAGAGTGGCTATATTTTGTGCGGCTATCGTGCTCGCTGCAACCGGTGTCGCTGTTGCGAAGGAGAAGAAGGTGGCAGTCAGTGACGCCGCCGCCTTGTGTTCCACCAACCCCGCAAGCAAGAAGCCCGTTCCAAATCTGGACTGCAGTATGACCGGAACTGCCAAACCGGAAGACAGCGGCGCAAAGGCAGAGCCGCGCCTCGGATACAACTCGAATCCGTGGATTGTAACTGGCTTTTGACTTTGCGTTGGAGGACGCCAAGTTGAAGCGTTGAAGGGGAGCAGCCTTAACCGGCGGGCGCCCGTTCGGCCGCTGTCGGGAAGGAGTGGGCACAGATGGCCGCCTATCTGATCGCGGATGTAGACATAAAAGACGCTGCCGTGTTCGAGGAATACCGGCGGGATGTGCCTGCCACCGAAGCGCGTTACGGTGGGCGATACCTGGGTCGTGGCGGTGCGACCAAGGTTTTGGAAGGTGATTGGCAGCCCCACCGTTTGGTTATCATCGAATTCCCCGATATGGCGTCATTGATGGGCTGGTACAATTCACCGGAATACGCCCGCCTTATCGAAATTCGCAAGCGTTGCGCCAGCACCAGGATCATTGCGCTTGAGGGGATCGCAACACCCACTGCCTGACCGTGGTGGCGCTGCCACTTCTCCCGACCTTTCTCTTAGAACTTGAAGCCAAGGATGCTTTGGCCGTGCCATGTCGCTGAAAAACCCGCCACGGGAGCGACCTGTGGCGGGCTTTTGGAGCGGCTACATCCCTGAGGAATCGACCACTTGTAGTAGTATTGTGAACTGTGTGACCGCGTTAGCCTATGGGGTGATCGCGGAAGATCGGGCCGCGACATGGCCAACGAAATTGGTCAAAGGAGGTTGGTTTTCCACCAAGTGCTTGAGTATCTGGTACGCCCAAGGGGAATCGAACCCCTGTTACCGCCGTGAAAGGGCGGTGTCCTAACCGCTAGACGATGGGCGCGCTCAGACGAAGCGGCTTATACTGGCGTTGCGCGCAACCGGCAACCCGTCAGGTGCCACCTTGGACAACTTTTTTCGAGCCTGCCAAATCAGCGATTTCGCGAGGGTTGGCAGGCTTCGATGATCAGCGGTGATGCCCATCGCTTCGTCATCCACGGGCGGAGCAAATCGCTTCACTTCTGCCTCGCTCTGAGATGACGAAATTGGGAAAGATTCGGCCAATCCCGAATGTCTTAGAATGGTCCAACGGAACGATCTTGGCTGCTAACAGGCCTCGGACCGTCCGCGCCGCTAGCCGTCGCCACCGCCGCTGCGCCGACGGCAACGCCAGTTCCAGTCGCGCTCGGGGCCGACATCGACGTGAACCGATTCTGTGTGGCAGTAAGTGCCGACACCGCCGCGACCGGGCATGGTTCTGATGTAGCTCGCCAGATCCCATTTCGAAACACCGGGGACCTGGATGTCGGCGGCGGCGCAATACATGTGCAGCGAATTCTTGGCGCCGTTGGCGCGGCGGTTGCGGGCTGGGTCGCGATAGCCTGACGTCACCGTCATCTTGCGACCGTAGTGGCCTTCGATCGTCTTCAGCACGCGGACCAGCGACGGCTTCAAGCAGGCCACATCGACGCTCTCGTTCTGCTTGAGCAGCCCGTTGGGCGCCAGCCTGGCCATGCCTGCGGCGGATGCAACCTGATAGGAGCCGCCGATTGGCCCCTCGTCCTCGTTGAGGTCGACGTCGCTTTCGTCGTCGAGGCCGGACTTGCGCTTGATTTCGAACAGGGCTGTCTGGCGCACGCCGGGCAGGGCGTCGCTGCCGGTGATGTGGCCGGTGTCGCCACCGGTCGAAGCCAGTTGCACCGGCTTTTCCGCGGAATTGGCGGAGGCGAGCGTTATGATCGGCTTTGCCGCTGCTGGTGCCGGTTTCGCCTGAACTGCTGGCTGCTCGCCCGACCGGGTGTTGATGAGGGGTGCGGATGTCGCCGAGGCAGGTGTGGCGCCAAACATCGAGGCTAGGAAGCCTCTCTTCTTCGGTGCGTCGGCTTGCGGCATCTCGCCAGCCGTCACATAGACCGGATTGTTCATTGCAGGTGCGGCTGTCGGCTTCGGCGTGTTCACGCCGGCATCGGCGGCAGCGATCTTTTCGGCGACCGCGTCGCTCTGCAGCGCTGTCTGTGCCTGCTGCTGCAAGGACTGAGGCGTTTGTCCGACAATCGTCTCGGCGCCGGCCGGCGTGGTCAGCGGAAAGGCGGCTGGGGGCTTGGCAATCGGGACATAGGCGACCTTCTCGGGGAGCGCCGTATCGCTCGCCGTCATCACGGTCGTCTGCTCGGTCGTGACCTCAGACGAATCGGCGACGGTGGTCGGCGCAGCGCCTGAGGCGGCATTTATGTCCGATGCAGTGGCGTTGTAGCCGGGCATTCCAACCGACATTGTCGGGTCACCGGCCGAAGTGCAGGAGGCCAGAAGTAAGGAGCACAGCGCTGCCACGATGGCGCGACGTTCTCCCTTTGCGAGGCTCCATCCTGCTGATTTCAAAGCCAAATTCCCCCTCGATGCCCGGTCGGTATGTCCTTGGTGCAGCACCGATACGCCGCGTCAAGGTGACCTTTGTCTCCGATCCGGAAACGAGACCTGTGTCAAATCCGCAAGCCTGAAAGTATTTTTGCGGTGATTGCCGAATTACGGCTGCTTGATGGTTGACGACACCATTTCGCCCGCTTTTACCGGTGCGTCAACTCACCAGACATTACAGTCCGTTACACACGCACCTTCACATAGGTACCGGGAGCATCCCCCAAGGTTTTCATATGCTTGCCGGGTTTGCGGGCAGGCACACGGGTGTTGTCCTTTGCCTCTATCCAGTCTTGCCAGTGCGGCCACCAGGACCCTGGATGGTCGGTGGCCTTGGCTATCCACTGGCCGAAGTCGCCCGTCGGTGCCCCCCCGGTCCAGTACTGGTACTTGTTGGATGCCGGCGGATTGACGACGCCTGCGATATGGCCCGAACCCGCCATGACGTACTCGACCTTGCCGCCGAAATATTTCGAGCCGAGGAACACCGAAAGTGCCGGCGCGATGTGATCTTCCTTGGAGGCGAGGTTGTAGACCGGGATGGTGATGTCTCCGAGCGAAATCGTGTGACCCGCCAGTTCCATCATGCCTTGCGAGAGGTTGTTCTCGAGATAGCAGTTGCGCAGGTAGAAGGAGTGATTGGCCGCGCCCATGCGGGTCGAATCGGCATTCCAGTAGAGCAGGTCGAAGGGCAGGGGATCCTTGCCGCGCATGTAGTTGTTGACGACATAGGGCCAGATCAGGTCGCCGGACCGCAGCATGTTGAAGGCGGTCGCCATCTTGGTGCCGTCGAGATAGCCTTTTTCGCTCATCGACTTTTCCACCGCCGCGACCTGCTCTTCGTCGACGAAGACTTTCAGGTCGCCGGCATGGGTGAAGTCGACCTGCGTGGTGAAGAAGGTCGCCGACTTGATGCGGTCGTCGCCCTCGCGCGCCATCAGCGCCAGTGCCGCCGCCAGAAGCGTACCGCCGACGCAATAGCCGATCGCATTGACGTCGCGTTCGCCAGTGGCCTTCTCGACGGTGTCGAGGCCATATTGCAGTCCCTCGCGGATGTAGGCCTCCCAGCCCTTGGTGCCGTGGCGCTCGTCCGGGTTGATCCAGGAGATGACGAAGACGGTATGGCCCTGTTCGATCGCCCAGCGGATGAAGGATTTCTGCGGGTTCAGATCGAGGATGTAGAATTTGTTGATCCATGGCGGGCAAATCAGCAGCGGTCGCTTGAGCACCGTCTCGGTCGCCGGATCGTACTGGATGATCTCGGCGACATCGCTGCGGCCAACCACCTTGCCGGGAGTGGTGGCGATGTTCCTGCCGATCTCGAAGGGTGAGTAGTCGGCTTGGCGCAGCTTCAGGTCGCCTTTGCCGGCGGCGATGTCCTCGGCCAGCATCTTCATGCCGCGCACCAGGTTCTCGCCGTTCGAGGCGATGGTTTCGCGAAACAGTTCCGGATTGGTCAGGATGAAATTCGACGGCGAGATGGCGTTGGACACCTGCTTGACGTAGAAACCGGCCTTGTGGCGGGTGTGCTCGTCCAGACCTTCGGCGTGCTCGACCAGGTCGACCGCCCAGCGCGAGGTGACGAGATAGGCCTGCTTGAGGAAATCGAAGAAGGCGTTGCGGCCCCATTCCGGGTCGAGGAAGCGCTTGTCGCCGCGCTCCGGCTTGACGGCGTCTTCGGTTTCTTCCGCGGCGTTGCTGGTGCGCTGAATGGCGTTGGCCCAGACAGTCATGTAGCCGGAGAACAACCGCGTCTGCGCTTCCAGCGCGCGCTGCGGATCGGACAGCCAGTATTCGCTGAGCTTGGAAAAGGTCTTCACCATGTCGACGACCGGCTCGGCGACGTGATCGCGCACCTCGCCTTTTTCGCGCGGCTCGGCCCAGGCGGAAGCGGCCTTGCCGGCCTGCTCGATCATGCGCGCCATGTTCAGGGCGAAGCGTTCCGGGTCCTTCACCAGATATTGCTCGACGGTCGAAGGCTCGTCATCTTCCGCTTTGCCCGAATCGGGTGTTTTGGACATGGTTGGCGGGGTTCCTCCCGAGGCCTTTTCTTGACATATTAACATGGGACATCCGACCGGGTCCAATCTCGCTCTAGCTCGGCTGCCAAGGAAACAATATGACGATTAATATTGGCGAGACTGTTTTTTTCGGCGCCGGACGTTTTTGCCGCATCGGTGCGGCGATCGTCCTCATGGGGATTGCCGGGTGTTCGAGCACCAACACCAGCGGCCCGACGCCGATTGCCGTGGATGCGGGACCGAAGGATACCGGTACTTTTCCGAACCTCAACATCAAGCCGCAAGTGGCGGCGCCGCAGTTCACCGAAGCCGAGAAGAACGCCAAGCTTGCCCAATTGAAGGCCGATGAGAATTCGCAGGCGGCAAAAGGCGGCGGTCCGCAGGTCGCCAATCAGGCGGCGCTTACGGATCTGGCCAAGAAGCACGGTGACGAAACGCTGAAGCAGATCGAAGCCAAATGCGACCCCGCCCTCGACCCTACCTGCAAATAAGTATATAGCGCGCGCCCAATACCTTAGATATCTGGGCCCCCTTTGCTGTCTGGAACTGCCATGGAAGAATTTCACAAGGTTCGCCGGCTTCCGCCTTACGTCTTCGAGCAGGTCAACCGGCTCAAGGCCAGCGCCCGTTCGCGCGGCGCCGACATCATCGACCTCGGCATGGGCAATCCGGACCTGCCGACGCCCAAGGCCATCGTCGACAAACTGTGCGAGGTCGTGCGCGATCCGCGTACGCACCGCTATTCCTCGTCACGAGGCATTCCTGGCCTGCGCCGGGCCCAGGCCAGCTACTATGCCCGCCGCTTCGGTGTGAAGCTCAACCCCGACACGCAAGTGGTGGCCACGCTCGGCTCGAAGGAGGGCTTCGCCAATATGGCGCAGGCGATCACCGCGCCGGGCGACGTAATCCTGTGCCCGAACCCGACCTATCCGATCCATGCCTTCGGCTTCATCATGTCGGGCGGCGTCATCCGCTCGTTGCAGGTGGAGCCCGACGACGGCTTCATCCCGGCGCTCGAGCGCGGTGTCAAGCATTCGATCCCGAAGCCGCTGGCGCTGATCCTCAACTATCCATCGAACCCGACGGCGCTGGTCGCTTCGCTCGATTTCTATAAGGATGTGGTGGCGTTCGCGAAGAAGAACGACATCATCATCCTGTCCGATCTTGCCTATTCGGAGATTTATTTCGATGGCAATCCGCCGCCTTCGGTGCTGCAGGTGCCGGGCGCGATCGACGTCTGCGTCGAATTCACCTCAATGTCGAAGACCTTTTCCATGCCGGGCTGGCGCATGGGTTTTGCGGTCGGCAACGAGAGGCTGATCTCGGCGCTGACCAGGGTGAAATCCTATCTCGACTACGGCGCCTTCACGCCGATCCAGGTGGCGGCGGCACACGCGCTCAACGGCGACGGCGCCGACATCGCCGAAGTGCGCGACATCTACCACAAGCGCCGCGACGTGATGGTCGATGCCTTCGGCCGCGCCGGCTGGACCATTCCGGCACCGGCGGCATCGATGTTCGCCTGGGCACCGATTCCGGAGCCGTTCCGGCATCTCGGCTCGCTTGAATTCTCCAAGCTGCTCATCGAACATGCCGACGTGGCGGTGGCGCCAGGTGTCGGCTTCGGCGAACATGGCGACGATCACGTACGCATTGCGCTGGTCGAGAACGAGCACCGGATCCGCCAGGCGGCGCGCAACATCAAGCGCTTCCTGGCGACCAGCGCCAAGCAGCCCAACAATGTCGTGCCGCTCTCCGCTCATCGGTAAGCTTGCCGCAGACAATTTCGATCTGACTTGAGGGACGTCGCCGGACATGGCTGAAGCATTGCGTGTTGGAATTGCCGGTCTCGGCACCGTCGGCGCGTCGGTGGCGCGCGTACTGCGCGACAAAGCGGCGGAACTGACCCGGCAGTGCGGGCGCGATATCGTCGTCACCGCGGTCTCGGCGCGCGACCAGAAGCGCGATCGCGGCGTCGATGTCAGTGCCGCAAAATGGTTCGACGATCCGGTCAAGATGGCCCAGACCGCCGAAATCGACGTGTTCGTCGAACTGATCGGCGGCGACGAGGGGCCGGCGCGCTTGTCGGTGAAAGCAGCGCTCGAAGCCGGTCGTCACGTCGTCACCGCCAACAAGGCGCTGCTTGCCAAGCATGGCGTGGCGCTGGCCGAGATCGCCGAGAAGCGCGGCGTGCTGCTCAACTACGAGGCGGCAGTGGCGGGCGGCATCCCCGTCATCAAGACGATGCGCGAGGCGATGGCCGGCAATTCGGTCACCCGCGTCTTCGGCATTCTCAACGGCACCTGCAACTATATCCTGACCCGCATGGAGGCCGAGGGCATCTCGTTCGATGCCTGCCTGAAGGACGCACAGCGGCTGGGCTATGCCGAGGCCGATCCGACTTTCGACATCGAGGGCCACGACACCGCGCACAAGCTGTCGATCCTGACCAGCCTTGCCTTCGGCACCAGGATCGCCGCCAACGACATCTACATGGAGGGCATTTCCAACATCTCCCAGGCCGACATCCGCGCGGCGGGCGATCTCGGTTACCGGATCAAGCTGCTGGGCGTCGCCCAGCGCACCGACAGCGGCATCGAGCAGCGCGTGCACCCGACCATGGTGCCGACCGCCTCGGTCATCGCGCAGGTTCATGGCGTTACCAATGCGGTGGCGATCGAGACCGACATTTTGGGCGAGCTGCTGCTGTCCGGCCCCGGTGCTGGCGGCAACGCCACCGCATCGGCTGTGATCGGCGACATCGCCGACATCGCCAAGAGCCGGCCCGGTTTCCAGCACGGTCCGGTCTTCGGCCAGCCAGCAAAGGAATTGAAACCCTACAAGAAGGCGCAGATGCGCAGCCATGCCGGCGGCTACTTCATCCGGCTGACCGTGCATGATCGTATCGGTGTGTTTGCGGCAATTGCCAAGCGCATGGCCGACAGCGATATTTCGCTGGAATCGATCGTCCAGCACGCAGTCAACGGCGAAGCGGCGGCGCAAAAGACGGTGATCCTCGTTACCCACGAGACGACCGAGGCTGCCGTACGCAAGGCCGTCGACGGCATCACCAAGGACGGCCATCTGACCGACAAGCCGCAGGTCATCCGCATCGAGCGGGCAGGGTAGTTTTCCGCCCGATAGCCGCGCGGGCTCAAGAATCCCGCCGGCATCTTCGCGTCGGTTGATGGCAAGTTGCCACGATCCACCGGAACGAATTCGCGTCGCCGCCGTTCTCTTGGTCAGCAACCAGAGGGAGCCGCTTCATGGCCGATACCAACAAATCCGATACCCCTGATATCGACGACATCCAGAAGACGCTGGAAAAACAGATTGCCGAACTGCGCAAGGAGATCACCAAGATCAACAAGAGCATTTCGGCGCGCGGTGCGGAAATGCTGGACGCTAGCGAGCAGGCATCTGACTTCTACGACACGGCCGCGACCCGCGCGTCGCGAACCGCTCAGCAGTTACGCACGCAGGCCCACGCGGTCTCCGAAGTCGCGCGCGAAAATCCCGGGACGACGACAGCGGTGGTCGGCGTGATCGGTTTGCTCGGCTTTATGGCCGGTTTCGCCATTGGTCAGTCGACGAACGATACGTCGCGCCGCTGGTATTGCCCGCGGCGCGATAAGGCCGGGTTTGCCGGCTCATTTCCCTGTTTCAGCAGATCATTTTTAAGGAGGGCACTATGGCTTCATCCGCCTTGATCAGCATCCTGATCACATTCCTCGTCATCATACTCGTTCTCTATCTGGTTCAGCGCCTGCCGCTCGACGCCCGGACGAGACAGATCGCGCAGATCATCGTCATCATCATCGGCATCATTTCGCTGCTCAAATATCTCGCGGTTTTCTAGGTCGCTAAGGGCGCCGATTTTCACTTTTTCAACCCGGTCCGGTCCACTGCGACCGGGCTGATTTCGTTTCGGAATGCTGTTTAATCGATTGATATTGCTGGTTATTCGATAAAATCTTCTGCAGGTCTTGCCGTTGTCATGCTCGTTTGACAAAACAGGCCGCCTCCGGCGGGAGGCCGCATTGCCAACGAGGAAATCACCAGATGAATGTGGCCCAGAATATCGTTCCCGGTCTTGATCGGATACTCACCATGGAGCTGGTGCGTGTCACCGAACGGGCCGCCGTCGCGGCCGCCAGGCTGCGCGGGCGCGGGGACGAAATGGCGGCCGACCAGGTCGCCGTGGATGCCATGCGCCAGGAACTCAACCGGCTCGCCATCAAGGGTACGGTGGTAATCGGCGAGGGCGAACGCGACGAGGCGCCGATGCTCTATATCGGCGAGGAAGTCGGCTCGGGCAAAGGTCCTGCCGTCGATATCGCGCTCGATCCGCTGGAAGGCACGACGATCTGCGCCAAGAACCTGCCCAATGCGCTCGCCGTCATCGCCATCGCCGAGAAAGGCAGCCTGCTGTTCGCGCCCGATGTCTACATGGACAAGATCGCCATCGGTCCGGGCTATGCCGACGGCGTCATCGACATCGATGCCACGCCGGCCGAAAACATGGCGAGCCTCGCCCGCGCCAAGGGCGTCGCCGTCTCGGACATTACCGCCTGCATCCTCGACCGGCCACGCCATACCAAGCTGATCGAGGCTGTGCGCGCCACGGGTGCTGCGATCCGGCTGATCGGCGACGGCGATGTGGCAGGCGTCATCCACACCACCGATCCCGAGGAAACCGGCATCGACATCTACCTCGGCACTGGCGGCGCGCCGGAGGGCGTTCTGGCCGCGGCGGCGTTGCGCTGTACCGGCGGCCAGATGCAGGGCCGGCTGATCCTCGACACGCCGGAAAAGGTCGCTCGCGCCGCGAAGATGGGCATTTCCAATCCAAAGCGGGTCTATCGGGCCGAAGACATGGCGCGCGGCGACGTGCTGTTCGCGGCCACCGGCGTCACCGACGGCAACATGCTGGCAGGCGTCAAGTTCGGCCAAAACTATATCACCACCCACACGATCGTGCTGCGCTCGTCGTCGCGGACGGTGCGCGAGATCAAGGCCCGCCATCAGGACCTGGATAAGTTCTGACGCTCGCTTGCGAAGCCACCTTGCAATTGTTAGCCATTCAGGGGCATCCGATGCTGACTGCAAGGATTTGACGATGAAACCATTCGACTGGCACGCGGATCCGATTTCGCGCGCCACCGCGATCACGAAGTCTTATCGCAACACCCAGAACGTACGCCGCTTTCTCACCCGGGAATGCGGCGATGCGTTCAGGTTCGACCGACCTTTCATGGCCTGGCTCAAGGACGGTGCGGAAAAGACGATGGGCGAGGCGGTCGACGAGTGGCTGCGTCGTCAGGCTGAAAAGCGGAAAGCGTAGTTTTCTTGAAATCTCCCGGGACGGCGCATCACCGCGAACCGCTTGGCTTTGCCAGCCTCTGGCCTAAAGCGCGTTGCGTTCACGCGACGCGCTTTAGGTTGTTGTTTATGCAGGTCGTCGTCCCAAAACCGCTGCACACTTTTGGGCGACATGCACTATCCTGCGGCCAACCATGAGTCGGCAAACAGTATGACCGGCGAAAAACGCCTCTTCCTCGATGTCAGGCAGTCGGTATCAGGCGTTTCCTGGGAACACCGGCTGACCGAGCGCCAGGACATGACCGCGCTTGCCATCGCGCAAGGCCACGGCGTGCCCGACATCGTCGCGCGCGTGCTTGCCGGTCGCGGAGTCACCGCCGAGCAGACCGAGCGATTTCTCGATCCGACGATCCGCGACCTTCTGCCGAATCCGGCATCGCTGACCGACATGGACAGGGCCGCGGCGCGCATCGCCGCCGCGGTGATGGCCAGGGAAAAGGTGGCGATCTTCGGCGACTATGATGTCGACGGCGCCGCCTCGTCAGCCTTGCTGAAACGGTTCCTCACGCATTTCTCCGTGCCGTCGGAAATCTACATCCCGGATCGCATTTTCGAGGGCTATGGTCCCAATCCAGACGCTATGCGTGAACTGGTTTCGCGTGGCGCAACACTGATCGTCACCGTCGATTGCGGCACCAACAGCGCCGTTTCCATCGATGCCGCCAATGAGGCTGGGGCCGATGTCGTGGTGCTCGACCACCATCAGGTCGGCGGCGCCTTGCCGGCGGCAATCGCTGTCGTCAATCCCAATCGCGACGACGATCTTTCCGGGCAGGGCCATCTCTGTGCTGCCGGCGTGGTCTTCCTCGCGCTTGTGCAGACAGCCAAGATCCTGCGTGGCCGCATGGCCGATGCCACGCCGCCGGACCTGCTTTCGCTGCTCGATCTCGTCGCCCTTGCCACCGTCTGTGACGTGGTGCCGCTGACCGGCATCAACCGCGCTTTCGTCGTCAAGGGGCTGCAGATGGCGCGTCAGCAGAAGAACGAAGGGCTTGCCGCGCTGGCACGGGTCTCGCGTATCGGCGAGCCGATCAGCCCCTTCCATCTGGCCTACCTGATCGGCCCGCGCATCAATGCCGGCGGACGCATCGGCGATGCCGCACTCGGCAGCAGGCTGCTTGCGACCGACCACCCGGTCGAGGCGCGCACCATTGCCGAAACGCTCGACCGGCTCAACCAGGAACGGCAGCTGATGGAGCAGGAGATGCTCGCGGCGGCGCGCGCCGAAGCCGATGCCGAACTTGCCGGCGGCAATGGCCCCGCCATCGTCGTCACCGCCAGCAACAACTGGCATCCTGGCATTGTCGGCCTGCTGGCCTCGCGATTGAAGGATCATGCGCGCCGGCCCGCCTTCGCCATTGCCTTCAATGCCAACGGCACCGGCACCGGCTCGGGCCGCTCGGTATCGGGTTTCGACCTCGGCCGGCTGGTGCGCGAGGCGGCCAATGCCGGGCTGATCGTCAAGGGCGGCGGCCACGGCATGGCGGCGGGCATCACCGTGGAGCGGGCGAAGCTCGGCGAGCTCAGGGCGTTTTTCGAAGAGCGGGCGGCGGCCGATGTGTTTCGCTTGCAAGGGGAGGAAAGCCTGGCGATCGACGGAGCGCTTGCCGCCGAAGGCGCGACGCTCGGCCTGCTCGACGCGCTGGAAAAGGCCGGACCGTTCGGTGCCGGACATGCGGCACCCGTTTTCGCTCTGCCGCGTCATCGGCTGGCCGATGCGCGGTCGGTCGGCACCAACCACATCCGCGTCGAGCTGCAATCGGAAAGCGGCGGCCGTATCCAGGCGATCGCCTTTCGCGCCGTCGATACCGCACTCGGCGAATTCCTGTTCAAGAACCGCGGCAAGACAATCCACGTCGCCGGTTCGTTGTCGGGCAACCATTGGAACGGCAACCGCACCGTTCAGTTTCGCATCACCGATGCGGCGCGCGCGTAGTTGCCTGAGGTCAGCTCAACTGGCCGGTGCGTAGCGCGTCAGCGTCACGCCCTGGGCAAGACTTTCCGCGCCGAGTGGCTTCAGCGTCAGGGATAGGCCAGAACGAAAATACGGCTTGCCGCCGCCTAGCACGACCGGGTGCATGTACAGCCGGTATTCGTCGATGAGACCAGCTCTTGCCAGAGTGGCGGCAAGATCGGCGCCGCCTAGGATGATGAGGCCATCCGTCTGCGATTTGAGAGATCTTACCGTGGTCAGGGCATCGCCATTCACCAGCCGGGCATTGTGCCCGACGTGGCCAAGTGTGGTTGAGAACACGATCTTCGGTGTCTCTCGCCATGCACGGGCAAAATCCCGTTCGACCTCTGTGGCGCCGGTCTCGCGATCCGGACTGTCCCAGAAGCGCATTACCTCATACATCCGCCGTCCGGCGAGAACGACAGAGGTCTGTTTCATCATTTCATTGAAGTGTTGGTGCAGTCCTGTCTCGGGTACGGGCAAGCCAATTTCCCCATCCGGCCCGGCGATATAGCCGTCCAAGGATGTCAGCATGGAATAGACTATTCTGGCCATCTGCGCCTCCGTTCGATCCTTACCAGACGACCATAACCAATTGCGTTTTGCAATCGGTTAGTCGCGAGATGAACGCAGACGGTGCGGGTCTCATCGCTGTGACGGGAACCGACCAATTTTTGGTGAATGGCAGCCAGGCCTAGGCGAGAACGGACTGCAGCCGGGTCAGTTCGCCGATCTGCGCCATCGTTGCCTGATAGCCGAGGTTGATCGCCTCGTCGGCGCGGTGGAACTCGGTCAGGCCGATATGGCTGAGCTTTGGCTGCAGCGACATGTCTGGTGGATCGCCGGCAAGCCTGGCGCGCGAAATGCGATCCTGGATGATGTTGAAGGCCTCGACCATAACGCCGGTGATGCCGAGCCGGGTCTGATGCGACCGGTGCTCGGCGTCGATCTGGCCGGGCCTCGGCGCATCCTTTTCGATGACCAGCTCGCCGGCGCTGTGTTTTATCACCGCAGCGCGCCCGAACAGGTCGTAGTGAAGATTGACCGCCACAACGAGTGGCTGCTCATAGGCGCGGCAGACCGAAACCGGAACCGGGTTGACCAGCGCACCGTCGACCAGCACGCGGCCGTTGCAATCCACCGGCTCGAACACGCCGGGCAGCGCATAGGAGGCGCGCATGGCGGTGATCAATGAGCCGCTCGACAGCCAGATTTCATGGCCGGTACGGATTTCGGACGTGACTGCGACGAACGGCTTGGCCAGGTCCTCGAAACGAATGCCGGCCATGTGCTCGCGCAGCCGGGCGTCGAGCTTCATGCCGCCGAACAGGCCGCTGCCGCGCAGGTTGAGATCGAGCAGGCCGAAGATGCGTCGCTTGGTCAGGCTGCGCGCGAATTCTTCCAGTTCGTCCAGTTTGCCCGCGAGATAGCAGCCGCCGACCAGCGCGCCGATCGAGGTGCCGGCGATCATCGACACTTCGATGCCGGCTTCGTCGAGCGCGCGCAGCACGCCGATATGCGCCCAGCCGCGGGCGCAACCTCCACCCAAGGCGAGCGAAATGCCGGTTTTCCTTGGTGTTTCCGATGCGCCGCCGGACGAAGACAGGCCGTTGGCCTCCCTGACATCTGGTCTGTTACGCAATGACGCCCACTCGAGCATCATGATCTCCCTTGTCCCATGGCCAATATACAGGCGGGCCGTATCGAAATGATGAATCTGTGTCGCTGGTGTCAGGCAGAAGGTTCAAGCTGATGACTTCCGATACGTGTTTTCTGCATCGAACAGCGGCTTGCTGCCGTCGTCGGCAAGCGTCCCCTTGCCGTCGATCAGCCCCACCGTCCGATAAAAGCATGAACGCCGGCCGGTGTGACAGGTTGCGTCGTGGCCCAACACTTTGACGCGCAACCATATGGCGTCCTGGTCACAATCCGTGAGCATGTCGACGACATGCTGGAAATTGCCTGACGTTTCGCCTTTTTTCCACAGCGCGCTGCGCGAACGCGACCAGTAGTGGGCGATGCCTGTTTCCAGCGTCAGCGCCAGCGCTTGCGCATTCATGTGCGCAACCATCAACAGCATGCCGTCTTCGGCATCGGTGACGACGACGGTGACGAGGCCGGCTGCGTCGAAGCGCGGTGAAAACACCGCGCCTTCCTCCAACGCTTTCTTGTCTGACGGAGCTTTTGGAAATTCCAGTGCCGACATCGCCGGTCCTTGTTCTTAGTGGCCGGCGAGGGCCATTCAGACCCCGCCGCCGCGCACCATGGTGACGAAACGAACCTGCTCTTCGGGCGTATCCTTGAAGACACCGGTGAAGGTCGAGGTCAGCGTTGTGGAACCCTGCTTGCGGATGCCGCGCATGGCCATGCACATGTGCTCGGCCTCGATCATCACGGCGACGCCGCGCGGATTGAGCACATCCTGGATGACGCCGGCGATCTGGGCCGTCAGGGCCTCCTGCGTCTGCAGGCGATGGGCGAAGATATCGACCACGCGTGCGATCTTGGACAGGCCGACGACCTTGCCGTCCGGCAGATAGCCGACATGCGCCTTGCCGATGATCGGCACCATGTGGTGCTCGCAATGCGAATGGAATGTGATGTCCTTGACGATGACCAGGTCGTCGTAGCCGGCGACCTCCTCGAAGGTGCGGCCGAGTTCGTCGGCCGGGCACATATCGTAGCCGCCGAACATTTCGCGAAAGGCCTTGGCCACGCGCTTGGGCGTGTCGGCCAGCCCTTCGCGGTCTGGATTGTCGCCGGTCCAGCGCAAAAGCGTGCGCACTGCGGCCTCGACCTCGGCTTCGCTCGGCCGGTCGGTAACCGGCTTCTCCATATAGGCTGATTGGGGCATGAGTTTCTTGATGACTGCATCCATAAAGGCGTCTCCCGTAGTCCCTCTCGACGGAGGAACGAGTTGAACGGACCACGACCTTTCGGTGTCGGAAACTCGCCCCGTTTCCAGCCCCGTAAGTGGCGTGAACTTCCCGGCAAGGACACTGGCTTTCGTTGTCTTGTCGATACCGGACTGCCACCATTATATATGGTCATGACGAGCGAAAGGAAGACACGACAGCGGCAATCGCTGTTCGCTTGGCGGCGATGGATTGGAAAATAATGATAAACGACGTCTACAATGCGAAAATTCTGGGTTTCGCCGGAAATATCGCCCGTATCGGCCGCCTCGATCATCCCGACGCGACCGCCAAGGCGCATTCCAAGCTGTGCGGCTCGACCGTCACCGTCGATCTCAAGATGCAGGATGGCGTGGTCACGGACTTTGCCCATGACGTGAAGGCCTGCGCGCTCGGCCAGGCGTCGTCCTCGATCATGGCGCAGCACGTCGTCGGCGCGAATGCCGAAGAACTGCGTGCGGTGCGCGATACGATGCTGAAGATGCTGAAGGAAAATGGCGCGCCGCCTGGCGGCCGCTTCGCCGACCTGAAATATCTGGAGCCGGTGCGCGACTACAAGGCCCGCCATGCCTCGACCATGCTGACCTTCGATGCGGTGGTCGACGCGATCGGCCAGATCGAGAAGAAGCGCGCCGAAGAAGCGGCCTGAGGCCCGATAGCCGACGGTTACAGCGCACGTCTGCTTTCGGCAAATTCGCTGCGTACCCACTCGGCAAACGCGGCGGCAGGCTCCGAAAGATCGCGCAAGCTTCTGGCCACCAGCCAATAGGCGCCGGATGCGACGTCGATGTCGAACGGCTTGACCAGCGTGCCGGATTTGATTTCCTCGCCGATCTGCAGGAGATCGCCCAGTGCCACGCCATGTCCGAGCAGGGCGGCCTGCTTTGAAAGCGACGCGTCCGCCAGCATCGGACCGCGCGCGGGCACGGCGTCGGCTGGCACGCCGGCCGCTTCGAACCAGCGCGCCCAGCCCTGACGGTTCTCCTCGTGCAAAAGCGTGTAGCGACCAAGGTCTATCGGCCTCTCGAGGGGAGGGCCCGAGGCAAGCAGCGCCGGCGACAGAACCGGTGAATCGACCGTCGAGGCAAGCCGCTCGGCCTGGCTGCGCGGCCAGGAGTTGGCATGCGCGCTGAAGCGCAAGGCAAGTTCTGGCTGATCGCTGCGGAACTCGATCAGCCTTGGATCGACTTCGAGAGAAATATCGATATCGGGACGCAATTGGCGAAACCGGTTGAGCCGGGGCACCAGCCACACTGAGGCAAGGGATGGTTCAACGCTGACGCGAACCACGACCTGCGCCGGCGTCTCCACCAGTTCCCCAAGCAAGGTGTCGATGGCGTCAAAACTTCTGACGAGCTGATCCAGCAGACGCCGGCCGGTGTCGGTTAGTTCGACGCGACGATGGTGACGTTCGAACAAGGGCTGGCGCAGGAAGATCTCGAGTTCGCGGATCTGCCGGCTGATCGCCGCCTGCGAGACGAAAAGCTCCTCGGCGGCCCGACTGAAGCTCAGATGCCGGCCTGCCGCCTCGAAGCTCCTCAATGCCGTCAGCGGCAGGCGTCCGCGCTTCATTCGCATAACCCAGGATTATCCGAAGTGGAAATTATACTCGTTTGAAGGCGAAGGCCAGCGGCAGTCTAATCGAGTCAAAGGAGACACAAACATGATCCAGTTGCTGAGCATCTTTGGCGATGTCATGCGGATCGCAACGTTTCAATGGCGTGACGAAAGGCAGCATGAAAAGTGCCGCGAAGAATCGGCCAGTCCTGGCCGCTGGGCGCCTTCGGCTGACAGGCAGCCGTTTCGCCGTTTCTGTCTGTGACGACGGAGGCGCGCAAGGATCGGGGATTGCGTTCTCCAATGGAAGCCCACATCTATCGGCTAGGAAATGCGATACGGAGACTGTGGTGCGCGACCAGCATGGGCATGCGCATATCGCCGGACCGCCAAAGCGCGGCCGCAACTGGCCCGGCCCGTGGCGCAAGACGCCGGGCCGTCTTCTCGGCACGTCGCTCGTGCGCCTTTACCAGCTGACGCTGTCCGGCTTCATCGGCAATTCCTGCCGGCATCTGCCGACCTGTTCCGAATACGCGCATGAGGCGATCGCCCGCCACGGCCTGTGGGCCGGCGGCTGGATGGGTTTTTTCCGCGTGCTGCGCTGCGGGCCATTCGGCACGCATGGCATCGACCGCGTGCCGGAAACCTTGGCTGAGCGCTATGTCTGGTTCACGCCATGGCGCTACTGGCGGATCGGCAGCAAGCCCGGCGAAGCGCAGGGGTGATCGAGCCGGCGGCACCGCGCGTTTACGATCCGGTAGGGTTAACGCCAGCCTGCACAAAGACTGCGCATTTGAGACAAAATCGAGACAAGAGACCTCGCTAAGCCGCTCGCGAACCCCTCTGGAGCGAGCAGAAAATGCGTAATTTCGACCGTCTTCCCTTCATCTTTGCCGGGATCCTTTTCCTGCTCGCCTGGCTGCTGGGGTTTCCGCTGCGCGCGCAATCGGCGCCGCTGAAGGACGTCCAATGCACGCTGATCGCCGATGCGGCGAGCGGCAAGACGCTCTACCAGGATGGGGTTTGCGATCAGCGGTTCAGCCCGGCGTCGACGTTCAAGGTGCCGCTGTCATTGATCGGCTATGACAGCGGAATCCTGAGCGACAAGCACACGCCGAGCTGGGACTACAAGCCGGAATTCAACGCGGTGAAGCGGGATCAGAAGACCGTCGATCCGGTAACCTGGGAGCGGGATTCGATCCTGTGGTTCTCCCGGGAAATCACCCGCCGGCTTGGGTCGCAGAGTTTTGCCGGCTACGTCTTGAAATTCGACTACGGCAACGCCGATGTTTCCGGCAACCCCGGCAAGAATAATGGCCTGACCCAGTCCTGGGTGAATTCTTCCCTGAAGATCACACCGGTCGAGCAGGTCGATTTCCTGCGCAAGCTTCTAACCCGCAAGCTGCCCGTCTCGGCCAAAGCCTATGACATGACCAACGCCATCATCCCGACATTCCAGGCCGGGGGCTGGACGGTGCAAGGCAAGACCGGCAGCACCAGGCTGGCTAGCGATGCCGACAAGATCAGGGACAAGCGCTCGCTCGGCTGGTTCGTCGGCTGGGCGAACAAGGGCGGCCGCCAGATCGTTTTTGCGCGGCTGGTGGTCGACACCAACCGCACCGATATGCCCAAGGGCCTCAAGACGCGGGCCGCGTTCCTGAAGGACTTGCCGCTGCTCATTAAATGAAGGCCTGACGCCTGAGCCGGGCTTTACGGCGGCGGAATCTGTCCATAAAAGACAGCCGCCGCCGGACGCATCCGGCTTCCATCGATGCATGTCGTAACCCCAAAACCGCCATACACTTTTGGGCGACATGCATTTTAACCACCCGCGCTCGTTTGCGGGACTGGATAGGAGATACATGATGCTGAATTCCGTTTCCCTGACATTTCCCGATGGCTCCGTCCGCGAATACGACGCGGCGATGACCGGTGCTGGCCTCGCCGAATCGATCTCGAAATCGCTCGCCAAGAAGGCCGTCGCCTACGCCATCGATGGCACCGT
Source organism: Mesorhizobium sp. M0293 (assembly GCF_040321735.1). NCBI lineage: Bacteria > Pseudomonadati > Pseudomonadota > Alphaproteobacteria > Hyphomicrobiales > Phyllobacteriaceae > Mesorhizobium > Mesorhizobium sp. M0293. The sequence continues at coordinate 34,772 of NZ_JAMYSA010000042.1, read as the reverse complement.
GCGCGACCTCAGTGATCCGCTCGGCAAGTCCGGCAAGGTCGAGATCGTCACCCGCGACGATCCGCGCGCGCTGGAACTGATCCGCCACGACACCGCACACGTGCTGGCGGAAGCCGTACAGGAACTGTGGCCGGGAACGCAGGTGACCATCGGGCCGGTGATCGAGAACGGCTTCTATTACGACTTCGCCCGCAACGAGCCGTTCACGCCAGACGACTTTCCGGTGATCGAGAAGAAGATGCGCGAGATCATCGCGCGCAACAAGCCGTTCACCAAGGACGTCTGGTCGCGCGACAAGGCAAAAAAAGTGTTTGCCGACAAGGGCGAGCGCTACAAGCTGGAGCTGATCGACGCCATTCCCGAGGATCAGGACCTCAAGATCTACGCGCAGGGCGATTGGTTCGACCTCTGTCGCGGACCGCACATGGCCTCAACCGGCCAGATCGGCAATGCCTTCAAGCTTATGAAGGTGGCCGGTGCCTATTGGCGCGGCGACTCGAACAACCCGATGCTGACGCGCATCTATGGCACGGCCTGGGCTGACCAGGCCCAGCTTGAAGCCTACCAGATGATGCTGGAGGAGGCCGAGAAGCGCGACCACAGGAAGATTGGCCGCGAGATGGACCTGTTCCATTTCCAGGAAGAGGGGCCTGGCGTCGTCTTCTGGCATGCCAAGGGCTGGAAGATGTTCCAGAACCTGGTCAATTACATGCGCCGCCGCCTCGACGAGCAGGGCTATCAGGAGGTCAACGCACCGCAGGTGCTCGACAAGAGCCTGTGGGAGACGTCAGGCCACTGGGGCTGGTATCGCGACGCCATGTTCAAGGTGACTGTCGCCGGCGACGATACCGACGACGATCGTGTCTTCGCGCTGAAGCCGATGAACTGCCCTGGTCATGTGCAGATTTTCAAGCATGGGTTGAAGTCTTATCGCGATCTGCCCGTAAAGCTTGCAGAATTTGGCAATGTGCATCGCTACGAGCCGTCGGGCGCGTTGCACGGGCTGATGCGCGTGCGCGGCTTCACGCAGGACGATGCGCATATCTTCTGCACCGAGGAGCAGTTGGCGTCGGAGTGCCTGCGCATCAACGATCTGATTCTGTCGACCTATGCCGATTTCGGTTTTGACGAGATCAGCGTCAAGCTGTCGACACGGCCGGACAAGCGCGTCGGCACCGACGAGGCGTGGGACCACGCCGAGGCGATCATGGGCAGCGTGCTGGAGACGATCAGGACGCGGTCCGGCAATCGCATCAAGACCTCGATCAATCCGGGTGAGGGCGCCTTCTACGGGCCGAAATTCGAGTATGTGCTGAAGGACGCCATCGGCCGCGAATGGCAGTGCGGCACGACGCAGGTCGATTTCAACCTGCCGGAGCGATTCGGCGCCTTCTATATCGGCTCGGATTCGGAGAAGAAGCAGCCAGTGATGGTGCACCGCGCCATCTGTGGCTCGATGGAGCGCTTCCTCGGCATCCTGATCGAGAACTATTCCGGCCATTTCCCGCTCTGGTTCGCGCCGCTGCAGGTGGTGGTGGCGACGATCACCTCGGATGCCGACGGCTATGCGACGGAGGTGGTGGCAAAGCTGAAGGCCGCCGGCCTGTTGGCGGAAGCGGATTTGCGCAACGAAAAGATCAACTACAAGGTCCGCGAACACTCGCTGGCCAAGGTTCCGGTCATCCTCGTCTGCGGCAAGCGCGAGGCGGAAGAGCAGACGGTCAACATGCGCAGGTTGGGCTCACGCGACCAGGAATCGCTTGGCCTTGACCAGGCGATCGCGAAACTGACCGAAGAGGCTGTTACACCCGACCGCAAGCGCAAACGCGCGGCCTGATCGGTATGGTTCAGACCAAAAATGGCGGTGGAGCGACCCACCGCCATTTTCATATCCTTGTCACGCCGGCCTTGTAACGAACCCCTATGCTCAAGCTGAAATCGCGCGAACGACCCTTTCCCGAGCTTTCCTATGCCAATCCGCGCCAGCCAGCGCTGACGCGCTGGTTCATTCATTCGGTCGAAGGCCTGTCGGGCCGCGACCGTTACACCGCGCTCTATGATTTCTGGCGCCGTCAGGTCGTTCCGACCGGCGAACGCGTGTTCAGCCGCATGCTCGACCTGATCGACGTGCGAGTGCGGACATCAGACCAATGGCCGCCCGCACAATTGCCGGATACGCCGCTGGTGATCGTCGCCAATCATCCGTTCGGTATTGGTGACGGCATTGCCGTGCTGTCATTGGCCGAGCAGCTCGGACGCCCATTCCGGGTGATGATCCACAAGGACCTGCTCAAGATCCGCGAGATGGAACCGTACTCGCTGCCGATCGACTTTTCCGAAACCAAGGACGCGCTGAAGAACAACATGGCCGTGCGCCACGAGGCGGTGCGGCTGCTCAAGGAAGGCGTCACCATCGTGGTGTTTCCGGCCGGTGGTGTCGCCACCGCGCCAAAAGGTTTTGGCCGGGCGCGCGACCTGCCGTGGAAGATGTTTCCGGCGCGTCTCATTCAGGAGGCAAAAGCGTCGGTCATCCCGATGCATTTTTCCGGACAGAACGGCAGGCTGTTCCATCTGGTCAGTGGGCCGATGAACATGGCCGAACGCGACGGTCGGGTAGCGAAGTTCGTCGGAAAGGCGTCGCTGACATTGCGCACGTCGCTGCTCATCCACGAATTCGCGCGGCTGTCCGGCAAGGCGATCGTCGTGCGTGTCGGCGAGGTGCTGTGCTGGAGCGAACTGGAGCCGTTGCGCGACCGCAAGGTATTGCTCGACCGCCTTTATCGCGGCGTGTTCGACCTGGCGCCAGTCGTGACGCGCCGCCGGATTCCGTTCCTGCCGGCGCGGACCAAGCTGGCTGCTTGAGGCGACAAACGGTCCGGCTTACGAGGGGTCGAGACTCGACCGTCCGTTCAGAAAATAGTATGACACTGTAACGTTGCGGTGTTATAAGGAGGCAAGGAACGAACTTGCCATGAGAACCAGCAAACCAATCACCGTGACCCTCGGCCGCCAGCAGAGCAGCGTCGACGCACGCTTGGCGTCGGGCGCCTACGACTCCGCCAGCGAGGTCATGCGCGCGGCGCTACGCGCCCTCGATCGCGAGGAGCAGATCATCACCGCTGTCATGCGCGCCAAGGTCCAGGAAGCCCTTGACGACCCGCGTCCGGACATCCCCGCAGAAGACGTCTTCAAAGCGCTGCGCGCCCATCATGCGGACCGCATGAAGGCCGCTAAGCGTGACGCATAAGGTCGTCTTCAGGCCGGCGGCTCAAGCCGATCTCTTCGCCATCTACAGCTACGTCGAAAACGACAGCGGGCGTCGGCGTGCCGGCGACTATGTCGACCGCATAGAGGCCGCGTGCATGGCACTGTCCACCTTCCCGGAGCGCGGGACCGTGCGCGACGCTGTTGGCCCCGGCGTCCGCATCGTCGGTTTTGAACGCCGCGTGTCGATCGTTTTCCGGGTCAGCGGTGACACCGTGGTCATACTGCGTGTGCTCTATGGAGGACAGGATTATCCGGCCAGTTCAGAGGATGAAGCTGACACCTGATTCCTCCGGTAGGATTGCGAACCGCAGTCAGGTCTAGTCCGCGCCTTCCTCAGGGTCCATCGCCGCTGCCTCGGTGGCCAGAACCTCGATCTCCTGGTTCTGCCCGGCCACGACCGTGAAATCCTTCTGGTAGATGCGGTCGCGGTTCTTGGCGATGATGGTGTAGTCGCCCTCGGCCAGCACCATCGAGGCGAATGCGCCGACGGTTTCCTTGATCGGATCGCCGGATTCGTTGAGCAGCGACCAGGAGGTATCGGCGATCGCCTCGCCACCGGTCTCGCGCACCAGTTTCATCGTGATCTCTGCGGCGTGATGTTCGACGGTGGCTTCGGTCAGCTTGCCTGCCTCGACGCGGATGTCGGAGCGGATGACCGCGTTGACCGCGCCATAGGTCGAGACGACATGGTAGATGCCGGCGTTGAGCCGCACGACGCTGTTGGGCTCGACATCGGGAATGATCAGCGCGCGGTCGCCATTGGCCTCGGCTGTGCCCTCGTAGATCGAAAAGCGCAGCTTCTTGGGCGGGATGCGCACGCCGCCGGACAGCACGGCGTCGAGCTTGAGGCCGCCGGCGTCGAGCACGAGACTCTCGCGCTTGGCGTCCTTACTGACGGTGATGCGCTTGGTAGCGCCGGCCCTGCCATAGGAGGCGTGAACCAGATAGCTGCCGGGCTCGAGCTGGAAGACGGCGGTGCCGCCATGGGCGGAGGCGACCATCGGCAATTTGCCGTTAACGGCTTCGGGCTTGAAGACCCGCCAGACGATGCCGCGCGTGATGTCGGAACCCTTGTCGGTCAGCTGGGCGGAGAGCGTGATGGCGCCGCCGCCGCTCAGCGCCAGTGACGTCTCGCCTTTCGGCGTCGCATAGCTCGAGATTCCCGGAAGCTTCAGGTCGCTTACGCCGTCCACTTTCTGTGCTAAGGCGAACGAAACCGGCGCCATGAACAGCAGGGCGCCGAGCCAGACCAGTAAAAGACGGACAGTCCCCTCAAACATGCCTTGCGTTGAAGCCCATGGCGGTGGCAATTTCAAGGCTTAAGAGTCCGATCGATATGACTCTTCCGTCCGGCGTATTCCGCGCCAATGCCCGAGCCGCCCGAATTCCCGATGGTGCGCTTCAGCTCAAAACAGAGTGTTTTAGGAGATTTGCGCCCATGGCGTCGCCAATCATCAATTTCCTGCTGACCCGAAACTCCGCGCCGATCCCTGATTTGAAGGAGCCGGCGCCGAGCGATGCGGAGATCGCGACGATGATCACTGCCGCCTCGCGGGTGCCCGACCATGGCCGATTGGAGCCCTGGCGCTTTATCCTCTATCGTGGCGACGCTCGTATCGAGATCGGCAGACAACTGGCCGCGCTTGCCGAGCAGCGGGAGGGACCCTTGCCGGAAGGCCGCCGTAATCAGGAACTGGCGCGGTTCTCGCGCGCGCCGCTGGTGATCGGCGTCGTGTCGATCCCCAGGGAGAATCCCAAAATCCCACAATGGGAAATGTTCCTGTCGGGCGGCATGGCGGCGATGAACCTGATGATGGCAGCCAATGCGCTGGGTTATGGCACCAACATGATCAGCAACTGGTATTCGGATGTGCCGGAGGGCAGGGCGCTGCTCGGGCTGGCGCCGCACGAGCGCGTCGTCGGCTTCATCCATATCGGCTCCTATGCAGGGCCGGCGCCGGAGCGACCACGACCTGATCCGGCGACGCTCTATGCCGATTATTCGGGACCATGGAACGGCTGAATGTTCTACGAGCCGTCAAAAGGCCACGGGCTGCCGCACGATCCGTCGAAGGCGATCGTGGCGCCGCGTCCGATCGGCTGGATTTCGACACTGAACGGGGCTGGTGAGATCAACCTCGCCCCGTACTCTTTCTTCAATGCCGTTTCGACGCGGCCGTTCATCGTCTGGTTCTCCTCCGAGGGCGAGAAGGACAGCGCTTCCTTTGCCCAGGAGACCGGCGAGTTCGTCGCCAATCTGGTCAGCCGCGATCTTGCGGAGAAGATGAACCGCACATCGGTCAACGCGCCGCGCGGCGTCAATGAATTCGTCTATGCCGACCTTGCCATGGCGCCGTCGCGCCTGGTCGCGCCGCCGCGCGTGGCGGCAGCGCCGGCCGCGCTCGAATGCCGGGTGACGGAGGTCTTTCGGCCAAAGGCGCTGGACGGATCGCCGACAAGCGCTGTCGTCGTCGCCGGTGAAGTGGTCGGCGTATACATCGACGATACCTTCCTCAGGGACGGCCTGTTCGACATTACCCAGGCCGGCAATGTCGCTCGTCTCGGCTACATGGATTATGCCAGCGTCAACGAGGTGTTTTCGATGCGCCGGCCGCGCTGGGACAAGGATTAGACGCCTAGGCCCGCGCCTTGTCAGCGCTTGTCCTCCGCCGGGCTGTCATGACGGCGCGCACATAGCCGGGTTCGCCGATGCGAATGCTTCCATCAGGGAGGCCAAGTATGCGGTCGAGAGCGATCTCGTAGAGCCTGACGCGTTTCTCCAGGATTTCTATGGCGATGTCCATGTCGGCGTCGCTGCCGCCGGCGAATGCCTTGGCAATGATGTCGTGCGTGGCCATGCCGAACTGCATGAGGATATCGGCGACGCCCTCCGGGTCGAATGTCCTGAAGGTGCCGTCTTCGATGCCTTGCCTGATGATCTTGACCAGCAAGGGCGAAAACGACGCGCTGGCCGCCAGGTTGATGCGGTGGAAAAGCACCAGATTCTCCGGCCGAAACAGCGTCTCAAAAAGAGCCCAGGCTTCCGGCGCAGTGTCGATCTTGGCGCGCCGCGACTGGTCCAGCAGGCTGTTCAGGCGGCCGAGCGGATCGAGACCGGGATCGTCGAGTATGTCTTGGACGCCAGCCAGTGCCTGTCTCGCGAATCGCTCGGCCAGCGCCAGCAGAAGAGCGTCCTTGGAGGCGAAGTAGTGATAGAAGGCGCCCTTGGAGACGCCGGCGGCGGCGATGACGTCGTTCAGGCTCGCCTTGTCGTAGCCCTGCGTCAGGAAAAGCGCCTGAGCATGATCCAGAAGTTCTTCTCGCCTGAGCTCGGGATGCTTGATGACACGGGGCATGACGAAACCTTCTGCACGCGATGGCCGCTCTCGTCCAGATGCGCGGCGATCGTTGGCCTGCCGGCTTGAATAGCAGACCATCGGTCGGTATAATAGACCAGTGGTCTAGAGCGGCCAATCGGTGGGGGCATGTCGCGGAAGGTTTTGTCATGATCTCGAAGTTGATTCTTCAGACATTTGCGTGGTTCGGCGTCATGGGCGCCTTGCTCTTCCTGTCGGCCGGCACGCTGCACTGGCCGGGAGCCTGGGTATTCCTGGTGGTAATGGTGGGACTTAGCCTCACCATGGGCGTGGCGCTGACCCGGCGCGATCCCGGCCTGATGAATGAGCGGCTGAGCCCTCCCATCCAGAAGAATCAAACCGCGGCCGACAAGGTGCTGTTGACCATACTGCTGGCCGCTATCTTCGGTTGGCAGGCCCTGATGGGCTTCGATGTCCGTTTCGGCTGGTCGGTGGTTCCCATCTGGATGCAGGTGATTGGCGCGACGATCCTGCTGCTGGGGATATGGATCTGCCACCTGACGATGCTGGAGAACAGTTTCGCGGCGCCCGTCGTGAAGATCCAGGACGAGCGCGGCCAGCGCGTGATCACCACGGGTCCCTACAGCTACGTGCGGCATCCTATGTATGCCGGCGCTATTCTCTTCTTTGCCGGCACGGCACTCTTGCTCGGCTCGTGGTGGGGGCTGGCATCGGTGATCGTCTTCATCATTCTTCTGGCTGCCCGCACATTCATTGAGGAAAGCACGCTGCGCACCGGCCTGCGAGGCTATGACGACTATGCGGCCCATGTTCGCTACCGCCTGATTCCGCTGGTCTGGTAGCGATTCAAGCGCTCAGGCGGAAATACCTGCCGCCTTGGCCCGCGCCAGAAGCCGCTCGGCCAGCCGCAGATGCGGTCTGTCGTACATCTTGCCGTCGATGCCGACGACGCCTGGATTTCCGGCCGCCTGGAATGCGGCGACGATCGCCGCCGATTGTCTCACGGCCTCGACCGACGGCGTGAAGGCGGCGTTGATGACGGGTACCTGGTCGGGGTGGATCGCCATCTTGCCGGTGAAACCGTCGCGTTCGGCCTCGGCGCATTCCGCTTCGAAGGCGGCCATGTCGCGAAAATTCGGAAAGACGGTGTCGATCGCCGCGACCTCCGCGGCCCCGGCCGCAAGGATGGTCGCTGTGCGAGCGTGACGGAACACGTCCGTGTAGCGACCGCGCTCGTCGCGGGCCGAACGCGCGCCGATCGCCGCCGACAGGTCTTCCGCGCCCCAGGTGAGACCGGCAAGCCGTGCGCTTGTTCCGGCGTAGGTCGCGGCCGCCAGCACGCCTGCCGGCGTTTCGGTGATGATCGGCAGGATCCTGATCGCGCCATCGACGAGGCCGTTTTCGGCCTCGTGTACCCTGAGCTTTGCCGACAAATGCTGCACATCCTGGCCGCTGTTCGACTTGGGCAACATGATGCCATCGGGTCTTGCCGGTACCAACGCCGCCAGATCGTCATCGGTCAGCCCGGTCGACAGATCGTTGACTCTGACATAGATCGCCGAGCCGGTTTGCGCCCTGCGCTCGACGATGAAGCGCGCAGCCACCTCGCGCGCCAGCCCCTTGTTGTGCGGCGCCACGGAATCTTCCAGGTCGACGATGACCACATCGGCGCCGGCTCCAAACCCTTTTTGCAGCTTCCTCTCGGAATCCCCGGGGACGAACAGCAAAGAACGCATGCGTCAGGCCGCCTTCTTCAGCATCATCGCTTGCCTCGTGCATTTGGCGACGAGATCGCCATGCTGGTTGTAGGCGCGATGCTCGAATTCGACGATGCCGCGATCGGGTTTCGACCTGGACTCGCGCACCGAGATGACCGTTGTCTCGACCCGGATGGTGTCGCCATGGAAGACCGGATGCGGAAACACGGTTTCCTTCATTCCAAGATTGGCCACCGTGGTGCCGACGGTGATGTCATTGACCGAAATGCCGATCATCAGCCCGAGCGTGAACAGCGAGTTGACCAGCGGCTTGCCCCATTCGCTCTTGGCGGCAAAATCGAAGTCGATATGCAGCGGCTGCGGGTTCAGCGTCATCACCGAAAACAGCATGTTGTCGCTTTCGGTGACAGTCTTGCGCAGCGTGTGCTGGAAGACCTGGCCGACAACGAACTCCTGGAGATAAAGCCCGGCCATTTTCTCTCGCCTCCACTACCTGACGGTTGATATGCGCTGCATCCAGCGCTCGCAAGCCAGTTAATGAACATGGTGAACCGTTCGTAAACCATTTCTGCCTACGGTCCTGGTCGGGGCCAGAGACCTTCTGGCAAGGGGCGTAAGCAGACGGGCATGGTTGTTTCGCATTTCCTGAAGTGGATTTACACGGCCAGGGTGTCGGAGCGCGCCGCCGCGGCCAGTGCTTTGGCCCGGGCCTATATCAATTCCGAATTGCCTTTCGAGGACCGCTGCGCTGCCGAGGCTGCGCTGACGCTGCTGCTCGACGACGCCTCGTCGAAGGTGCGTCTGGCGATGGCCGAGGCGCTGTCGATGAGCCACCACGCGCCACTGCAGATCATCAGCGTGCTGGCGTCAGACCAGCCGGAAGTCGCCGGCGTGGTGCTGGCACGCTCGCCGCTGCTCACCGACGCCGATCTGATCAACCGCGTGGCCTCAAGTCCGAAGGCGACGCAGAAATTGATCGCCGACCGGCCGCTCGTCTCGATGGCGCTGTCTGCGGCCATCGCCGAGATCGGCGAGGCCGAAGCCTGTACCGTGCTGCTCGCCAACAGCGGCGCCGACATCGCCTCGCTCAGCTTCCGCCGCATGGCCGAACGCCATGGCCATCTGCCTTTGGTTCGTGAGGCGCTGATATCGGACGCCCGCCTGCCTGCCGACTGCCGGCATATGCTGCTGGTCAAGCTCGGTGAGATGCTGAAAACGTCGCCGTTGGTGATGGCGTTGATGGGCGCGGCGCGCGCCGACCGGGTCATGCGTGATGCCTGCGTCAAGGCCTCGGTGACGCTGATCGAAGGCACGCGCCAGGAAGAACACGCCGCACTGATCGAGCATCTCAGGTTGCGCGGCGATCTCACCGCCAGCTTCCTCATCCGCACCATCGCGCATGGAAAGGTCGATTTCTTCGGTTCGGCGCTAGTCGCGCTCGGCCGGCAGTCCGAACAAAGGGTGAGGGCGCTGCTTGCCGGCGGGCACGATATCGCCTTGCAGGCGTTGTTCCGCAGCGCCGGCCTCGCCGCCGCTACGCACGCCGTCATCCTGCGCGCGCTGAAGATCTGGCGCGAGGTCGCCAACGGCAAGCGCGTCGCCGGTGTGCAGGAGGTCAGCTGGCTGATGCTCAAGGAAGTGGGTGGACAGTCGGCGGAAGGCGATCTGGCCGCGCTGGTCAAGTCGATCCATCTCGATGCGCTGCGCGAGAACGCGCGGGGCCATGCGCTGGCGATAGCGGCCGCCTGAAGTGTATCGATATTCAGGTGATGCCGGCCTGACCTGAATCTTGACACATTTGGGTACGCTAGTTTCGATCCTTCGCGAAAAAATCCGGGAAATCCTCCATCGCGGCGGCGATGATGCGCAGCGATGCCGCGATTTGGAGCAATTCGCCGGTGCTGTTTCGCTGGGCGATGTTCGTCGCATATTGGCGGGCGACGGCAACGGTCGACGTCTGCGGATCGCCGGGGGCGCGAAAGAGCAGTTCGCGCGCCAGTCCTCTTAGAAAGTTGGTGATCGAAAGCGCGGTCTCGGATGGGATAGCGTGGCTTTGGCTTGCGTCGCGCAGCCGCAGGATCTCCAAGCCGACGGTGACGGCGGCGACGCTCCCGCCCAGGACCGCATCGCCCGTGCTGCCTGCATTCTGCACGAGGGGCATCAACTGGTTGATGCGATCATAGGCGAGGCTCTCGAAGGCCGAACGCCTCGGCACGCGCTCATGCAGGCAAAGCCGCGCCAGATCCTCGCGCATGGCGCGCACGATGCGGTTGGCCGCGAGCCATGGATCGGCGGGCAGCACGAGGATGAAGACACCGATCGCCAGCAGGATGCCGACCAGGATCGACGCCGAACCGGCGAAGAAGGGCCCGGGATCGTAGGTCATCGCCTGATGCGGGCTGAGGAAGGCGAGGAAGTTGATGGCGAAGGCCGTCGCCACGCCGACATAGCGCGGATTGGCCATGGCTAGCGCCGTCGGCACCAGTATCGGCACGACAAACAGCATGAACCAGCCGAAGCCGGGCAAAGCGGGCAGCGCGACCTGGCCGACGAGAAAGGCAAAGGGCAGCGCCAGCAGCGTTCCCTTGAAGAAGCCCCAGGCCACCTGCACGGGGTCGGGGCGGGCGGCAAACAGGCTTGATACCACGGCAACCAGAATGACCGTGCCGGCCGCTTCCGACCATTTCGTCGTCAGCCAGAAGGCCGCGACCAGCAAGGTGGCAAGGGCAGCGCGCACGGCGTTGCGCGATGCGCCGGAATAATCGCGATGCACCACCAGTGCAGGCTGCCTGCTGCCCCGGACTGGTCGCGTGGCAGGCGCGCGCAAGGCGTCGAGGCCGCGCAGCACTTGCTTGAACGCCTCGGCGAAATCGGCGGCGATGGTAAGGCGCGTGACGGTGCCGACCCTGTCGTCACCCTGGTCGGTCAAGGCATCGGGCATTTGCCGGGCCTTGGCCGAGATGGCATCGAGTCGTGCCACCCAGGGCGTCGTGTCATCCAGCGCGCCTGACTTGGTCGCCAACTCGCTGACCAGGGCCTGCAACTCCGAACGCACCGGAACGAGTGCGGCGTTTTTCGGGGCAGCGTGCGAATGCAGTGCGCGTGCCGCCGACAGCGCCGAGAGCAGCTGCCCGATGGTGCGCCGGACCGGATGGGCGCGCGGCGCGAAGCTCGGCGCCTCGAGCCTGGCATAGGTGCGCATCTCGCCAAGCGTCTGGGTGTCGGCGACCAGCTTTCTGTGCAGGCCGGACAGCGTTTCAGGATCGCCGCCGGAGAACGCACCGCTGGCGTATGTCGCAAGATCGAGGATGCAGCGTTTCAGGCGCGACACGATGGCATTGCTGGCCAGTTTCGGCAGGATCAGCCGGCTGGTCAGGCCGGCGCAGATGATGCCGAGTACGATCTCGGCACAGCGCGCGACCGCCAGGTCTACGACAAGGTGCGGCTGTCCGAAGGCAGGCAGGCCGATGATCATCGCGGTGTAGCCGGCAAGGGCGGCACCATAGGCCTCGGGATTGCGCAGCAGCGACGAGACGAAGGTGCAGATGCCGATCCAGACGGCAAGCACCGTCACCAGCAGCCACGGGCCGGTGCCGAACACCGTGGTGATGCCGATCGCAGCCATGCCGCCGACCAGCGTGCCGAGTAACCGGTAGAAGCCTTTCGCCAGCACCATGCCGGCAACCGGCTGGGCGACGATGAACACCGTCATCATTGCCCATTGCGGGTGGTCGAGCTTCAGCGCGTAGGCGGCCAGCAGCGCGATCAGGCCGGCCGAAACGGTGCGCAGGGCAAAAATCCAATCCGAACGCGTCGGCTGCGTCAACCCCGCTAAACTCGTCTCGAAATAACTCTTCAGCCGCGCTGAGATCACATGCTGGTCTCCGTATCGGAAGCGCAGGCTAAACCGGCCGGCGGCTAGATATCCAGCACTTCCGTCTCGGCGAATTCGGCGCGTTCCTGGATAAAGCGGAAGCGGGCTTCCGGCTTGGTGCCCATCAGCGCATCGACGGCATCCTTGGTCGCTGCCTCGGCGTCGATGACGTCGATCCTGAGCAGCGTGCGCTTCCTCGGATCCATGGTGGTCTCCTTGAGCTGCGCGGCCATCATCTCGCCCAGACCCTTGAAGCGTCCAAGCTCGACCTTGCCGCGCCCGGTGAACTCGGTGCGCAGGAGTTCGTCCTTGTGCGCGTCGTCGCGGGCGTAGGCGACCTTGCCGCCTTGCCTGATCGAGTAAAGCGGCGGCACTGCGAGATAAAGGTGGCCGCCACGCACCAGCGCCGGCATCTCCTGATAGAAGAAGGTGATCAGCAGCGAGGCGATGTGGGCTCCGTCGACGTCGGCGTCGGTCATGATGATGACGCGGTCGTAGCGCAAATCCTCGTCGCGATATTTCGACCGCGTACCGCAACCGAGCGCCTGGATCAGGTCCGAAATCTGCTGGTTGCCGGCAAGCTTGTCGTTGCCGGCGCTGGCGACGTTGAGGATCTTGCCACGCAGTGGTAGCACCGCCTGGCTGGCGCGGTCGCGCGCCTGCTTGGCCGAGCCGCCGGCCGAGTCACCTTCGACGATGAAGAGTTCGGCGCCTGCAGCGGCATTTTGCGTGCAGTCGGCGAGCTTGCCGGGCAGCCGCAATTTGCGCACCGCGCTCTTGCGCGACACTTCCTTTTCCTGGCGTCGGCGCACCCGCTCGTCGGCCCGCGCGATCACCCATTCGAGCAGCTTCGACGCTTCCTGCGGATTGTCGGCCAGCCAATGATCGAACGGGTCGCGGATCGCGGTCTCGACAATCCGAATGGCCTCGATCGTCGCCAGCCTGTCCTTGGTCTGGCCGACGAATTCCGGCTCGCGGATGAACACCGACAGCATGCCTGCCGCCGAGATCATGACGTCTTCCGAGGTGACGATCGAGGCGCGCTTGTTGCCGACGAGATCGGCATAGGCGCGCAGGCCCCGCGTCAGCACATTGCGGAAGCCGGCCTCGTGGGTGCCGCCTTCGCCGGTCGGGATGGTGTTGCAGTAGGAATTGATGAAGCCATCGCCGCCGAACCAGGTCACCGCCCATTCGAGCGCTCCATGGCCGCCTTGTTTCTCGCTCTTGCCGGCGAAGATTTCGCGCGTCACCTGGAACTCGTCGCCGAGCGATGCCTTGAGATAGTCCTTCAGGCCGCCGGGAAAATGGAATTCCGCCTTGGCCGGGGTCTGGTCCTTTTCCTTGATCAGCGACGGGTCGCAGGTCCAGCGGATTTCGACGCCACCGAACAGATAGGCCTTCGAGCGCGTCATGCGGTAGAGCCGCGCCGGTTCGAATGCCGCGCCCTTGCCGAAAATCTGCTCGTCGGGATGGAAGCGGGTTTTTGTGCCGCGCCGGTTGTGGACCTCGCCCAAATGCTCCAGGCCGGTCACGGGAATACCGCGCGAAAAGCGCTGGCGATAGAGTTGGCGGCCGCGCGCGACCTCGACCTCGAGATGGTCCGACAGCGCGTTGACCACGGACACGCCTACGCCATGCAGGCCGCCCGATGTCTCATAGACCTTCGAGTCGAACTTGCCGCCCGAATGCAGCGTCGTCATGATCACTTCGAGCGCCGGCTTCTTGAACTTCGGATGCAGGTCGACTGGAATGCCACGGCCATTGTCGGTGACGGTGAGATAGCCGTCGGCTGAGAGTTCGACGTCGATGAAGGTGGCATGGCCGGCCACCGCTTCGTCCATCGAATTGTCGATGACCTCGGCGAACAGATGGTGCATCGCCTTGTCGTCGGTGCCGCCGATATACATGCCTGGCCGGCGCCGCACCGGCTCCAGCCCTTCCAGCACCTCGATATCGGCGGCGCTATAGCCCTCGCTGCCATCCTTGGTCGCGGCAGGACGCCTGGTGGCCTGCACCAGCGGATCCGCCGGACGCGCCGGCGCACGAACCGGCTGTGGCTGCTTGTCCATAGTGCCGAAGAGATCGTTGTTGTCGTCCATGCCTGCCATAGGGTCCGGTGCTGCGAATCACCTCGCGATACTGCCACGCTTTTCAGCGCCAAGCGACCGAGGTTCCTGTTCCGTTCGGGGATCTGGCCCCTCTTACCCCAAAACCATTCGATAACCAAGCCGGCGGAAATAGGTCCGATACCGCCGCACAAGATTCCTGATTCTTTAACAATGCCGCCTAGCCTGAGCCCAACAAAACAAGAAACTGCGGGCATCAGGGGTTTTCGGCGTGAGGGGCAAGGCCATATCGATGATCGGCATCGCCGCCGTTTTTGGCGCGATCTCGATCTTTGCCGCGGATTTCTGGGTCAAAAGCCAGGCCAAGGCCGATTCCGAAGAGAAGACGGCGTCGATCGCAGCGCCCGTCGCACCCAAGATCGAGTTCAAGACCATCGTGGTGGCGAATGCTCCATTGCGCTATGGCATGGAGCTTGACCGCACAAAACTCAGCGAAATCCCGTGGCCGCAGGATTCCCTGCCGCAGGGTGCCTTCGCCACCATCGATGGCTTGCTCGGCGAGGGCAGGCGCGTGGTGCTGTCGCCGATCGAGGTCAACGAACCGTTGCTGCTGACCAAGCTGTCCGGGCCAAACGGCCGCGCGACGCTCTCCAACATGATGACCCCGGGAATGCGGGCGGTGACAATCCGCACCGACGAGATCGCCGGCGTCGGCGGCTTCGTCACGCCGGGCGACCGTGTAGATGTCGTGCTGACGCGCGATGCCGGCGAAATCCAGGAAGTGGCCAAGAACGCGCAGGGAGCATCCGGATCGACGGTCACCTCCGAGATCGTCGTGGCCGATGCCAAGGTGCTGAGCGTCGGGCAGGGCGCCGATGAGCGCCAGACGACGCCGCAGATTTCCAATTCGGTGACCATCGAGGTGACGACAGACGGCGCGCAGAAAGTGGCGCTGGCCCGCACCGTCGGCACCTTGTCCCTGTCGCTTCGGTCCGCCAGCGAAGGCGGTGACGGCAAGAACGGTGTCACCACCATCTCCTCCTTCGGCGGATCGGTCGCCTCGAACGTGCAGGCCGCTTCCGGTTCGCTGTTCGATGCCGTGGTGAAAGAGCCGGAGAAACCGAAGTTCAAGACCGTCATCGTGACGCGCGGCACAAAGGCCGAGGAATACCAGGTTCCTTCACGGGACCAGAAATAGAAGCCAGTGGGGACTGGGCGAGGGACGGGACAATGTTCGGGCTGATCACATATAGGGTCATGGGGCGGTTGCGCGTTTTGCGCACTGTGGCTGTCGCAGCTTCGCTGGCGGCCGCCGCGATGCTGGCCTTCGGCACCTCGGCGAGGGCCGACAACGACATCGTCTATGTGTCGTCGACCAAGAATGCGTCGATCAAGGTTGCCAAGGGCAAACCGAAGACGATCATGACCAGTGCCGCCTTCTACCAGATAGTCATCGGCGACCCGGAGATCGCCAACGTCAATCCGCTGACCGATAAGTCCTTCTATGTGCTCGGCAACAATCTCGGCACCACCGGTATCGCGCTGTTCGATGAGAAGAAGCAGCTTGTCGGCACCGTCGACATCGAGGTGACGCTCGACACCGACCAACTGGCCAGCACCATTCGCGCCAGCGTGCCGGATGCCAGGATCAAGGTCGGCTCGGCCAATGGCCGCGTCGTGCTGTCGGGCGAAGCGGATGACGCCGTCGCCGCCGACAAGGCAAACAAGATCGCGACACGCTTTTCCGGCACCGAAGAGGTGATCAACTCGGTCAACATCTCATCGTCGCAGCAGGTCCAGCTCAACGTCCGCTTCGTCGAGATCAACCGCCAGGCGGGCCAGGATCTGGGCGCCAAATACGCCGCCAATTTCGCCTATGGCATGGGTGGCCGCGATGTGACGATCGATCCGGGTACAGTGCCGACTGCCGGCACCGGCGAGATCATCGGCCGACTTTTGTCGAACGGCGTCTCGATCGATATCGCCATCAAAGCGCTGGAGGAGCGTGGTCTCGCCCGCCGGCTGGCCGAGCCGAACCTGATCGCCCGGTCTGGCCAGACGGCGAGCTTCCTCGCCGGCGGCGAGTTCCCGATCCCGGTCTCCGAGGACAACGGCAAGATCTCGGTCAGCTACAAGAAATACGGCGTTAGCCTGGATTTCACGCCGACGGTCCTGAAGGACGGGCTGGTCAGCCTGGACATCGCGCCGGAAGTCTCCTCGATCGACGCCTCGGCCTCATACAATATCGGCACCATCTCGGTTCCCGGCTTCATCGTGCGCCGCGCCAGGACGTCGATTGACCTGAAGAACGGCCAGAGCTTCATGATCGCCGGATTGCTACAGTCGCAAAACGACATCACCACATCGCGCATTCCCGGCCTCGGCAAGATGCCGGTGCTTGGGGCGCTGTTCTCCTCGAAATCCTATCAGCGGCGCGAGACCGACCTGGTCATCATCGTCACCCCCTATCTGGTCAAGCCGGTCGATCCGTCGAAGAAGCTCGTCGAGCCGACCGATGGCACGCAGCCCGCCAGCAACGCCGATTATTTCCTCAACAACACCGACGAAGTGAAGACATCCGATGCCAACCGCGCACTGGCAATCGCCGACGGCAGTGTCGCACAGCCTAACGCCGTCACCACGGTCGGGCATTTCCTCGACCTGCCGAAGGACTGAAGCCATGCGTCTGGTCTTGAGATCGATCATCGCCCTGCTGCTGGCCGGCTTCGCCGCCGGCTGCACCAGCGACGACTATGTGCGCAGCGAGGGGCCGACGACCGGAGCAGGCGAGGCGCAGGCCGCCAACACCGTCATGCAGATGGTCGATCCCTGGAAGTACGGGGTCCAGAACACCAGGCTTCTGGTGCCCGCCCAGCGCGGCAGCGCGGCGGCCGACACACCCGACCAGGCGGCCGACGCAAAGGCGTCGCAGTCCACCACGGGCAACTGATTCCAACGGGCAACTGGTCAACGGCGACCTGACAGGCTGACAGAATGGCAAACGGCATCAAGACCAGGAAGATCCTGCTCGTATCGACCGACAGGACCTTTGTGCAGGATACGCGGACCGCATTCGCCGCCTCCGAGATCATTCAGCTCTCGACAGTGGAGAAGAGTGTCACCGAACTGCGCGGCGAGATCCAGGAAGCCGACTTCGGCGCCATCATCGTCGACATGGATGCGGCAAGGCTGGAGGAGGTCGAGTCGCTGCAGCGCATCATGCGCCGGCTGGAGGACAAGGTGCCTGTCGTCGTCGTCACGCAGGAGTTCAACGCGGCCGCGGTGCGCATTCTCGTGCAGCTCAAGGTCGCGGATTTCCTGGTTAAGCCGATCACCACCGCCGATCTCGTGCGCTCCGTGGTGCGGGCGCTGCAGGGCCCAGGCCGCGAGGAAAACACCGAGTCGCAGATCTACACCTTCATGCCGGCCGCGGGCGGCGTCGGCACCACGACGCTGGCGCTGCAAACCGCCTTCCAGCTGCATCACTCGGTAACGCGCGGCGCGTCGACTTGCGTCGTCGACCTCAATTTCCAACAGGGCGCCTGTGCCGAATATCTCGACCTCGAACCGCGTTTCGACATCACCGAGATCGAGAACCAGCCCGAGCGCCTCGACCGCCAACTGCTCGACGTGATGCTGTCCAAACATGCGAGCGGGCTCTGTGTGCTGGCGGCACCGACGCATCCGTCGGAAATGCGCTCGTTCAAGACCGATGTCGTGGTGCGTATGCTGGACCTGGTTTCGGCCTATTTCGACAATGTCGTCATCGACATGCCTCGCACCTGGTTTCCATGGACGGAGACGGTGCTGCTTGGTTCCAACAAGCTCTACATCGTCGCGGAAATGACGGTGCCGTGCCTGCGCCACACGCAGCGGCTGATCCAGGCGGTCTACGAGACCGCCGGCAAGGAAGTGAAGCCGAACGTCATCGTCAACCGTTTCGAACAGAAGATGTTCGACAGCGGCATCAAGCAGGCTGACGTCCAGGAGATACTCGGCGAGCATTTCGTCGGCGGCATCGCCAACAACTACCGGTTGGTGCGCGAGGCGGTCGATCGCGGCGTGCCGCTGCACGAGATCGATCCGAACGCCAATGTCATCAACGATTTGAAGAAGATCATCCTGCCGGAGGAGGCGGTCCCAACCCGGGCGAAATCGCGCTCGCTGTTTAGCATGGGCCGTGGATTGCTGAAGAGGAAGGCCGGATGACCAGCCGCTTTTCCACCCTGCAGAACCGCGATGCGCGTCCGCAGCGCGCGCCTGAATCAATGCCGGTCGCCCATCATGCCGTCGTCATTCCGACGAACCGAAAGGCTTTGCCGGCCAAGCCGGACGCAGCGCCAGCAAAGAATGCCAACAAGGTGCTTGATGCGCGCGTGCGTATCCATCGGCTGCTGCTCGAGGAGATCAATCTCGTCGCGCTGGAGCGTTTGCCCAAGGATGAGATGCGCCGGCAAGTGCATGATTTCGTGTCGGAAAAGACCAAGCAGGAGCGGATGGCGATCAACACCGTCGAGCTTGATGCACTGGTCGACGACATCGTCGACGAGATGGTCGGCCTCGGTCCGCTCGAGCCACTGCTCAAGGACCCCGACATCAACGACATCCTGATCAACGGCCACCTGAACTGCTTTGTCGAAAAGAAGGGCAAGCTGCAGCCGGTCCACATCCCGTTCAAGGACGAGGCGCATCTCTTGCGCATCGTCAACAAGATCGTCGCCGCGGTCGGGCGCCGTGTCGACGAATCACAGCCGATGGTCGATGCGCGCATGCTGGACGGCTCGCGTTTCAACGCGGCCATCCGCCCGGTGGCGGTCGACGGGCCGCTGGTGTCGATCCGCAAATTCTCCAAGAACAAGCTCGGCCTGCACAAACTGGTCGAATTCGGCGCCATTACCCAGAATATGGCCGAGGTGCTGGCGGCGGCCGTGCATGCCCGCAAGACGACGATCATTTCGGGCGGCACCGGTACCGGCAAGACGACCATGCTCAATGCGCTGTCGGCCTTCATTCCGGAAGACGAGCGACTGATCACCATCGAGGACGCGGCAGAACTCCAGCTGCAGCAGCCGCATGTCGCGCGCATGGAGACGCGCCCCGCCAACATCGAAGGCCATGGCGAGTTGAAGCAGCGCGACCTGGTGAAGAACGCGCTGCGCATGCGTCCCGACCGCGTCATCCTCGGCGAGTGCCGCGGCGAGGAAGCCTTCGACATGCTGCAGGCGATGAACACCGGCCACGAAGGGTCGATGGCGACCATCCACGCCAACACGCCGCGCGACGCCATTTCACGGCTCGAGCAGATGCTTGGCATGACGGGCATGCCGATGACGGTGCAGTCGATCCGCAGCCAGATCGCCAGCGCGCTCGACCTGATCGTCCAACTGGCGCGCCTGTCCGACGGCAAGCGCAAGGTGACCAGTGTCGCCGAGGTGACCGGCATGGAAGGCGATGTCATCCAGATGCAGGAGATCTTCCGCTTTGTGCGTACCGGCATGGAGGCAGACGGCAAGATACTCGGCCACTACGAGGCGACCGGCATCCGGCCGCGTTTCCTCGAGGATCTGCGCGCCATGGGCATCGAGTTCCCCGGACGATATTTCGAACCCGGCCGGCCGCAGGAGTAGCCAGTGTTCGACGGACTCAGCGCGATCTATGTCGTCTATGCCGCGGCAGCACTGACCGGCATCCTGATCGCCGAGGCGTGCTACCTGCTTTTTGCCGGCCGCAGCGACAAGCGCACCGCCATCAACCGTCGCATGAAGCTGCAGGAAAACAAGATCAGCCAGGAGCAGGTGCTTGTCCAGCTGCGCAAGGAGCGCGGCCTCGACGCAGGCACCCCGCTGTTTTCGCCGGACCGGTTTCGCGCCCTGCGAACCCAGTCGGGCATGATCATGCCGCTGTCGAAATTCTTGATGATCACTTGCGGCGTGGCGATGGCCATGGCCTTGGTCGCCATCTGGTACGGCTTGCCGCCGCTGATGGGGCTTGTCCTGTTTGTGGTGCTTGTGCCAGTGCTGCCAGTGCTGACGTTGCGTTTCAAGCGCAAGCGCCGGGTGAAGCGGTTCGGCATACAGCTGCCGGAGGCGCTGGAACTGATCACGCGTGGCCTGAAGGCTGGCCATCCGGTGCCGGTGGCGATCGCCATGGTGGCGCGCGAGATGCCCGACCCGATCGGCACCGAATTCGGCGTCATCGCAGACGAAGTGACCTATGGTTCCGATCTGGTTTCGGCATTGAACTCGCTGTTCGACCGGGTCGGACAGGAGGATCTGCCGCTGTTCGTCACCGCCGTCTCGATCCAGACCAGTTCGGGTGGCAATCTGCGCGAGATCCTCGACGGCCTGGCGACGACGATCCGCGAGCGCGGCAAGCTACGCCGCAAGGTGCGCGCCATTGCGACAGAAGGCCGAATGTCGGCCTACATCCTGACGGCGGTCCCGGTGTTGCTGTTTACCGCCATCATGGCGGTGATGCCGGGATTCTACCGCGACGTCTGGGACGAGCCAAAGACATGGTACCTGATGGCTGGCTCGATCACCTGGCTGATGCTGGGCAATTGGATGATGTTCAAAATGTCGAATTTCAAGTTCTGACATGCAGGGCCTCATCGAATTCCTCGCCTCGCTCGCGCCGACCTCGTTGATGCCGGTGGCCATCATGCTGCTGGCCGCGGGCGCCGCCGCCGTTGCCTGGCCGATGATGGCGGCGAAGGGCGATCGCAACGAGGTCAAGCGCCGGCTCAAGGTCGATGACGGTCCCGTGGCCGCGAAACCCGAACCGGTGCAGAAGAAGAATACCGGCGTCGTGCGCGAGAAGGCGGTGAAGAGGGCGCAGGAATTCTACGCCAAGAGCGATCCGGAAAATGTCGCCCGGCTGCGCATGAAGCTCATCCAGGCGGGATACATGGAGCCGCGCGCTGTCGGCATGTTCTTCTTGATCCGGTTCACCGCGATGATCGGCACGGCAATCGGTGTCTTTGTGCTCAACCGCTGGATGGCCAGCCCGGACGCGACGATGGCCAGCCGCTGGACATTCGTCATTCTGTCAGGAGCGGCCGGCTATTTTCTGCCCGGCCTGGTGCTGAGCCAGAAAGTGCGGGAACGCAGGCGTGAGTACCGCAACGGCTTTCCCGATTTCATGGACCTGATGATCGTCTGCTCGGATGCCGGCATGAGCATGGAGGCCGGCATCGAGCGCGTCTCGAAGGAACTCGCCAAGACCTATCCCGCTCTCAGCCAGAACCTGCAGCTGGTGTCGCTGGAGCTGAGGGCCGGGCGCAGCCTTGACGATGCGCTGAAGGCGCTCGCCGATCGCCTCAGCCTGGACGAGGTGCGCTCCTTCGCCACGCTGCTGCAACAGTCCAAGGAACTCGGCACCAGCCTGTCGGGGGCGCTGCGCGTCTTTTCCGACGACATGCGCCACAAGCGCATGTCGCTGGCCGAGGAAAAGGCACACGCCCTGCCGGCCAAGATGTCGGTGCCGGTGGTGGTTTGCATCCTGCCGGTGGTGTTGATGATTGCGGCCATTCCAGTCATCGTCAAAATGACGGCGCACTAGCGAGCGCCCACGAAGTCCTAGCAAGGGGCTGACAACCCAATATTCTGCCCGAACCCGGCCCCTGCGACGTGAGAACCCATGCGAATGCTGTTGCGCACTCCCTTCCTCGTCCTCGGCCTTACCGCGGCCAGTTTGTCGCCCGCATGGGCTGCGGCCGACGACTGCGGCGATGCTTCCGCCTTGGTGCAGCAGGCCTATCCCGAGGCTCAAAAGAGCGCCGACGGCGCCTCGTTCACGTTCGAACCTCATATCAGCATCGCCCTGACGCGTCCGGATAGCGACATGCCATTTGGCCTGGTCTGCAAGATCTGGCCCGCCCATGACGACCTGCTGTTGGTCGCGGTGCCGCTGATCGACAGCGCCCAGTCCCGCGACGACGGGCATGTCGGCGATATCGAGCTTCTGGTCGTCGACAGGAACAGCCTGCGGGTGCGCCAGCGCCTGCTCCAGCCCGGACTGATCACCGACGATGCCATCGCTATCCGCAAGATCGAATTCGATACCGGCCGCTACAGGCTGGCGCCCGATGTCAGCGCCTTCGGCCTGCGCATCGAAATGGCAAACCATTCGCAGCCCAACCCCTTCAGGGAAACCGACCTGCGGCTCTATGCCCTTGCCGGCGATGCCTTGCGCCTGGTGCTCGACGGCGTCGACGTGGCCGGCTTTGGCGGCGAAGGCGACGCCAGTTGCGCGGGATCCTTTCAGTCGAGCCAGGTCAGCCTGGCGATGAGCCCGGCAAGCCACCATGGCTATCACGACATCACCGTGGTCGAACGGGTGGATACGGACAATCCGTCCGTCGACGAGAATGGTGAGTGCCAGTCTCATCCCGGCAAGTCCCTGAAGCGCACCTACCGGCTGCGCTATGACGGCAGTCGCTACCAGTTTCCCGAGGGGCTCAAAGCCTTGGAGCCGTGAAAGTCCGTCTTGTGCCTGGTGGTTAATGGCTGGTGTGCCCGAAACCAAATTTTAGCGGCGTTTCGGCACCGAAGTTTAATCGTCTCCCATATAAGGTGTTTCCTGAAGAACGACCCGGCAAATCGGGCGATGAGGCAGGGGCATGCGTCACAATAATTTCACGGCAATGGCCGCGATGGCGGTCGTCTTGATGATGTCTGGCTGTACGACGGGCGGCGTCGACACCACCAAGACCACCGCCATCCAACCGGCGGCAAAGAACATCGACACCTCCGATCTGGCGCAAGGCAAGGCGCAGTTTCGCGACGCCAATTACGGCCTCGCCGAAAAGCACTTCCGCAAGGCCGTCGAGTTGAAGGCAGACAATGCCGAGGCCTGGATGGGGCTCGCCGCTTCCTATGATGAACTCGGCCGCTTCGACTTCGCCGATCGCGCCTACGGCCAGCTTTTGAAAGTCGCCGGCCGCAAGCCGCAGATTGTCAACAACATGGGCTATTCGCAATTGCTGCGCGGCAATCGCAAGAGGGCCAAGGCGCTGCTGCTCGAAGCGAAGGCCGGCATGGCGGATCCCACGGTCGTCGACGCCAATCTCGCCTTGCTGAACAAGGGTTGATCCGGTCGTTGCGTCCTATGGTCCGGTTTCGGGACATAAGGCATCGACGCTTTGTAAACCCTATCGGTAGGTTGCGTCGAAAGATCGGCCGAAAACCATGTCTGAGAGCTGCCGCTGACCTAGAATACAGCGCAACCCGCCGACGCTCGAGAGGCCTTCGCCCGATATGCTGGACTTCAGTTCGCTCCTGCTCGCAGCCGCGCTGTCGGGCATCTGCCTTAGCGTCACCATGTTTGCGATCTGGTTCACCGCGCCCAAGGCAGGCTTCGTGCTGACGGTGGCGTGCGGCATTCTGGTGCTCGTCGCGCATGTGGTCCTGTTCTGGCAATACACCAAGGACCCCGATCCACTGCTTTGCCAGATCGTGCTTGCGCTGCTCAGCCTGGGGTTTCTGATCATCTGCGTGTCGGCCATGCAATATCTGGGTGTGCCCGGCTACAGACGTGCCGTTGCGCCGGCGCTTGCCGCCATGGCTGCCTGTGCCATTGTCACCTTCCTGGGCCTTGATGGCATCGGCTTCATCGTCACATACACCACGGTGACGGCGCTGCTGTCGGCGATCGGCGCCATGTTCTGGATCAGCGGCAGCCACGATCGCCGGATCCTGCTGGTGGTTTCGTTTCTGAGCGGCACCTGCGCGGTTTCGTTTGCGCTTTGCGGCGCGGTTCTGCTGACCAAAGGGCAATGGACGCTCGCGGTCGCGCCCGACAACTGGGCCGAACGGCTGAATTCCGTCGTGGCGGTGGCCTGCATGACCGGGCTCGGTGCCTTGACGCTCTCGCTCCACCATCTGCAGGCGCAGATCGAGCTGAAGGCCGAGACCATGACCGACCCGCTGACGGGGCTGATGAACCGCCGGGCGTTGACGTCGCTCTACGGAGCGCGGAGTTTCGGTCCGTTCATGTCCGTCGTCATGTTCGACCTCGATCATTTCAAGCGGACGAACGATGTCTATGGCCACCCGGTCGGGGATCAGGTCTTGTGCCGCTTCGCCGCGGTGATCAAGAAATATGCCAGGACCGGTGTCGACGCATTTCGCCTGGGTGGCGAGGAATTCGCCGTCGTCATGTCGCGAATGACGGAAGAGAAGGCCCATGATCTCGCCAGCAGGATCTGTGTGGCCTTCGGCACCGAGATCGTCGCCACCCAACTCGGCAAGTTGCGCAGCACGGTCAGCGGCGGCCTCGGCTTTGGCGAGGTAAGCGGCCGCACCCTCGATGACGTGCTTGGCGAAGCCGACGCGGCGCTCTATTCCGCCAAGCGCGCCGGTCGAAATTGCGTCATCGGTCGGGCGGCACCAGGCAAGGCCGACCCGGTCAAGCCGGCCTTGCGCTCCGCGTAGAGCCTGTTCCATCCCGATGGAACAGGGATGGGGCTCTACCTGTTTGTTTGAGCATGATCTCTGGACAAACGGTTTCCGTTTGTCCGAGAAAACCGGTACCCACTTTTCGGGATCATGCTCTGGCTACTCCGCCGCGCCCAGATAGTCCGACAGCGGCGGGCAGGAGCAGACCAGGTTGCGGTCGCCGGCGACATTGTCGATGCGTGAGACAGGTGGCCAGTACTTGGCCGCCGTGTCGGCGTCGCCGGCGGGATAGGCCGCTTCCAGGCGCGAGTAGGGATGGGTCCACTGGCCGGCCAGCACCTCGGTGGCGGTGTGCGGCGCGTTGACCAGCGGATTGTCGGCCAAAGGCCATTCGCCCCTGGCGACTTTCGCCGCCTCGCCCGCAATGGCGATCATAGCCTCGCAGAAGCGGTCGAGTTCCCGCTTGGGCTCGGATTCGGTCGGCTCGACCATCAGCGTGCCGGCGACCGGGAAGGACATGGTCGGCGCGTGGAAGCCGTAGTCGATCAGGCGCTTGGCGATATCATCGACACTGATGCCGGCGCTGTCCTTGAGCACGCGGGTGTCGAGGATGCATTCATGCGCGATGCGATCGTGCCGGCCCTTGTAGAGCAGCGGGAAGTGTGGTGCGAGCCGTGTCGCCACGTAGTTGGCCGAGATGATGGCGGTCTCCGTCGCCTGCTTCAGTCCGGCGGCGCCCATCATGCGGATATACATCCAGGTAATCGGCAAGATGGAAGCGCTGCCGAACGGCGCGGCCGACACGGCGTGCGCAGAACCCTCGGTGACATGTCCCGGCAGATAGGGCTCCAGATGGGCCTTGACGCCGATCGGGCCGATGCCCGGGCCACCGCCGCCATGAGGGATGCAGAAAGTCTTGTGCAGGTTCATATGGCAGACATCGGCGCCGATATCGGCGGGCCGCGCCAAGGCGACCAGGGCGTTGAGGTTGGCGCCATCGAAATAGACCTGGCCGCCATGCTCGTGGATGAGGGCACAGAGGTGGCGTGCACCTTCCTCGTAGACGCCATGCGTCGAGGGATAGGTGAACATCAGCGCCGCGAGATTCTTGGAATGCTCGTTGGCCTTTGCCCTCATATCGTCCATGTCGATATTGCCGTCCTCCAAGCAGCGCACGACGACAACACTCATGCCGGCCATCGCCGCACTCGCCGGATTGGTGCCATGCGCGGAGGAGGGGATCAGGCAGACGGTGCGATGGCCTTCGCCGCGCGAGCGGTGATAGGCGCGGATGGCGAGCAGGCCGGCATATTCGCCCTGGCTGCCGGCATTGGGCTGCAGGCTAACGGCGTCGAAGCCTGTGATCTCCGACAGCCATCCTTCCAGTTCGCCGATCATGGCGCGATAGCCGGCAGAGTGTGCGGCCGGCGCGAAGGGATGCAAATTGGCGATTTCAGGCCAGCTTACCGGCATCATTTCCGCCGCCGCGTTGAGCTTCATGGTGCAGGATCCGAGCGGGATCATGCTGCGGTCGAGCGCCAGGTCCTTGTCGGCCAGCCGGCGCAGGAAGCGCATCATCTCGGTTTCCGACTTGTTTTCGTGGAAGACCGGCTGGGTCAGAAACTCCTTGCCGCGCGGCTTGCCAGGCACGGTGCTGTCGGCCGATGGAGCGGCCTTGGCGCCGAACAGGGCCGCGATCGCATCGAGATCGGCATCGGTCGAGGTCTCATCGAAGCTGATGCCGACATGGTCGGCATCGATGACGCGCAGGAGCCGACCGGTCTGTTCGGCCGCAGCGGCGATCTGCGCCGCCTTACCCCCGGTCTTCACGGTCACGGTGTCGAAACGGCTCGCGCCAATCACCGCCACGCCTGCCGCTTCGAGGCCGCTTGACAGACGATTGGCCAGTGCGTGGATACGCCCGGCAATCGCCTGCAGCCCGGCGGGGCCGTGCCAGATGGCGTAAGCAGTCGCCATGTTGGCAAGCAGCGCCTGTGCGGTGCAGATGTTGGATGTCGCCTTGTCGCGGCGGATATGCTGCTCGCGTGTCTGCAAGGCAAGCCGATAGCCGGGCCGGCCCTTGCTGTCGGTGGACTGGCCAACTAGGCGGCCGGGCATCAATCGCGTCAATTTATCGGAGACGGCGCAATAGGCCGCGTGCGGGCCGCCAAAGCCCATCGGGACGCCGAAGCGCTGCATCGGGCCAACGGCAATGTCGGCGCCAAGCTTGGCCGGCGCGTCGGTCAGCGTCAGGCCGAGCGGGTCGGCGATGAAGACGACGATGGCGCCCGTGGCGCGCGCCTTGTCGATCGCCGCCTTGTGATCGCCATAGACGCCGAACGTATCAGGCCAGGAGACGAGCAGGGCAGCCGTGTTGTCGTCGATCGCCTCGCCGTCGATCTCGATGCCGAGCGGCTCGGCGCGGGTGCGAACCACGTCCAGCGTCTGCGGATGCGGCGTGCCGGCAAATGCGATCTTGGTGCGCTTGTCGCGGTGGTGGCGCAAGGCGATGCCGACGGCTTCAGCCACCGCCGTCGCCTCGTCGAGCAGCGATGCCGATGCCACCGGCAGACCAGTCAATTCGGTGACCAGCGTCTGGAAGTTGAACAGCATCTCGAGCCTGCCCTGGCTGATCTCGGCCTGATAGGGCGTGTAGGCCGTGTACCAGGCCGGGTTCTCGAACAGGTTGCGCTGGATTACCGGCGGCACCTGGACGCCATGATAGCCGGCGCCGATGAAGCTCTTCAGCACTGTGTTCTTGGCCATGGTCGCCGACAATTCGGCCAGCGCTTCCGCTTCGCTGGCCGGTGCGGGCAGGGTCAGCGGCAAGTCGAGGCGGATCGACTGCGGCACGGCCTGGCTGATCAGCGTCTCGACGGACGGAACGCCGATCACGGCAAGCATGGCTCTGACATCGTTGACATCAGGACCGATATGGCGGGCCGAGAAGGGAGTGAGTGCTGCGGTCATGTCAATACGTCCTGATATCAGCCGATATGGGCTTTGTAGGCGGCTTCATCCATGAGGCCGGCGAGCTGGCTTTCGTCGGCAAGCTTCATCTTCCACAGCCAGCCGGCCCCGGTTGCCGCCGAGTTGACCAGCGACGGATCCGACGACAGCGTGCCGTTGGCCTCGGTGATCTCGCCATCGACCGGCGCATAGACATCGGATGCCGCCTTGACGGATTCGACCACGACGGCGGTGTCGCCCTTGGTCAATTTCTTTCCGGTTTCGGGCAGTTCGACGAAGACGAGGTCGCCGAGCTGCTCCTGCGCGTAATCGGTGATGCCGACAGTGGCGATACCGCCCTCGACGCGGAGCCATTCGTGATCTGATGTGAAATAGGTCGTTGCCATTGAGATCATCCTTTGCGGTAGCGATGCGGTGTGAAGGGCAGGGAGCTGATATCGACTGGGATTTTCGTGCCGCGGACATCGGCGAAAACCCGTGTTCCGGGCTTGGCCAGTGGCGCCGTGACATAGCCCATGGCGACCGGATGGCCGGCTGACGGGCCAAAGCCGCCTGATGTGACATGGCCGGCGGGCGTGCCGTCGGCGTCAAAGAGCGCAGCGCCGGCGCGCACCGGCTGGCGGCCTTCCGGCTTCAGCCCGACGCGCTTTTGCGCGGGTCCTCGTTCCACGGCGGCGCGGAGCGCATCGGCGCCGATGAAAGTGCCGGAAGCGCGGATGTCTTTCGGAATAGCCCACATCAAGGCGGCGCTGGCCGGGTCGGTCTCCGGCGTGATGTCCTGGCCATGCAGGCAGAGCCCGGCCTCCAGCCGCAGGCTGTCGCGAGCGGCAAGGCCGATCCACAGCACGCGCTGATCGTCGAGCAGTTTCGCGACGAGATCGCGCGCATCGGCCTCCGGCAAGCCGATCTCGAAACCGTCCTCGCCGGTATAGCCCGACCGGGTCATGAACCAGTTTTTTCGCGGCTCGACGCCGTGCATGAACAGCAGCGAGCCGGTCTCGATGCCGGCACGGGAAAGGGCTGCCCAGGCTTCAGGGCCCTGGATGGCGAGGAAGACGCGGTCGAGCGGCTCGACTCTGACGTCGAAATCCGCGGCAAGCGCACGCAAATGCTTTTCGTCGGCGACGGCGTTGCCGGCGTTGGCGACCACCATGAAGCGCTGGTCGCCAAGCCTGGTAACGATCAGATCGTCCAATATCCCGCCTGCTTCATTGAGGAAGAAGGACAGTTTGGATTGCGAGATTTCGAGCGCGCCGGCGTCCAGCGGGCAGGCGCGGTTGAGCAAGGCAACCGCTTCCGGCCCGCTGATTTCGAACAGCTTCATATGCGAGATGTCGAACAGGCCGGCCAGTTCGCGGGTGTGAAGGTGTTCCTTCATGACGCCGGCCGGATAGGTCAGCGGCATCGACCAGCCGGCGAAGGCGCCAAAGCGCGCACCAGCGGCTACATGGATATCTTCGAGGGGAAGGTGTTTGCTGTCGTCGCCCGTCATGTCATCTCCAGAGTCGCACGCAATCGGTCGCGAATGGCGACCAGTCCGTGCCCCTCTGTCTGAAGCCTGAGAGACTTGCGCAGCCGGAACTCTGTCAGCGGCGCTTACACCTTCGGCGCGGGGGCAAGCCCCGACTTTCCAGAGTGTCTTTCCCGTCTACGGTTCTTTTGCCTGAGAGATTTCGGGCGATTTCCCCTTCGGCGGCAGCTTTCGCTGCTCTCTCCCGCAAACAGGTAGGACTCAGACCCTGAGTCCTCGACACGCCATCCATAGCTTGTGCGCGACGGCTTGTCACCTGTCAGCGACATCTAAAGCGCGTCGCGCTGTGGATGCGCTTTAGATCCTTGTTTTGATGCATGTCGTTCTCTCAAAACCGCGGCACACCTTGGGCGACATGCATTCGCCGACAAGTCTTCGCTAACCACGCCGTTTGCCGGTTTTTCAAGACACTGCTGATATGTTGGCGGGCATGACGCTTTAGGGCCGGCAGTGGACGGCGGCGGACGGGGACGACAAATGGGCGAATTGATCATGAGCGCGCCGGTGGCCGGGCTGACCTCGAAAAGCCGCATCGCCGCGGAGGACGTGGCGATGTTGCGCCATGAGGTGTTCGGCGACGGTGTGGTGATGCGCGGCGAGGCCGAGGCACTGTTCGCGCTCGATGCCACGGCGAAGGACAAATGCCCGGAATGGCCGCTTTTCTTCATCGAGGCGGTCACCGACTATATCGTCCACCAGGAGAAGCCGTCGGGCTATATCTCGCAGGACAATGCCGACTGGCTGATCCGCACGATCTCGCGCGACGGCATGGTCGACAGCCGGACCGAACTCGAATTGCTGGTGCACGTGCTGGAGGAGGCGAGATCGTCACCGGGCCAGCTTTGCGTCTATGCACTGCAACAGGTCGCCCACGCCGTCATCGACGGCAAGGGGCCGCTGATGCTCGGTGGTGCGCTGGTTCCCGGGCTGATCGCCAAGGCGGAGGTCGAACTGCTGCGCCGTATCCTTCATGCCCATGGCGGAGACGGCAACATCGCCATCACGCGCGCCGAGGCCGAGGTGCTGTTCAAGATCAACGAGCGTACCGCTCAAGGACATAACGATCCGTCCTGGAACGAACTGTTCGTCAAGGCGATCGCCAATTTCGTCATGTGCTCGGCCGGCTACGAAGCGCCGACGCGCGATGTGGCGCTGCGCCGTGATGCCTTCCTCGAACGCGCCGATCCGGAAATCGGCGGCTTCTTCAGCCGGATGGTCTCCGGCGGCCTTGCCGGCATCATCGAGGCCTACCGGTCCCCTGATGACATCGAGGCCGAGTGGGAAGCCAAGAACAGGGCGGCCGAGGCGCTCGCCCGCCGCGCCGAGACGATCGAAGCCGGCGAAGCCGGCTGGCTGGTCGAGCATATCGGCGTGGACCGGCCTCTATATGAGAACGAACGCGCGCTGCTGACGCTGATCAAGCATGCCTCGCCGGAAATCCACCCGGTGCTGAGGCCGCTGCTCGACAAGGTTGCCTGATGTGCTGAGGGTTAAGCGGCTGATCTCAGGGCATTATTTCCCTAAGTGTCAGATACCGCCATACCAGTCGTAGCCATTGTCTTCCCAATAGCCGCCGCGACCGCCGCCGATACTGGCGAAGCCGTCGACCAACTCGATCTTGTAGAGATATTTCGGCATCTTATAGCCGAGCTGCCGTTCGACGCGGACGCGCAACGGCGCGCCGTTCTCAACCGGCAGCGGCTTGCCGTTCACGCCATAGGCGAGGATCGTCTGCGGGTGACGGGCATCGATCAGGTCGATGGAGCCGTAATATTTGATGTCGCCGGAAAGGCTGCGGTCGATCGTGTCGAGGCAATGGAACATGACGTAGCGCGCCTGCGGCTTGACCACCGCCTGGTCCAGCACCAGCGACAGCGGTGTGCCGGTCCATTTGGCGATGCAGCTCCAGCCTTCGACGCAGTCATGGCGGGTAATCTGGGTGCGGCTCGGCATGTTCATCAACTGCTCGCGGCTGAGCGACAGCGGCTTTTCGACCAGGCCTGAAACTTCCAGCCGCCAGTCGGCGAAGTTGTTGGCGAGCAGGCCCTTGTAGACGTCATCATCGGGCGCCGTGACACCGTTCGGCCGCTGCGGCTGGCGGATGTCGGCTTCAGTGAATTCGGGCGCCAGGGCGTTACGTCCGGCGAGCAGGCGCTGTGCCCGGTATGTCAGGTCATTGGCGTTTTCGAGGAAACTGCGCAGGCCGCTGCCAACGCTCAACTGGCTGTCGAAGGCGTCGCAGCCCGACAGCATGATGCCGGAGGCACCGAGGCTGGCACCGGTCAGGAATTTGCGGCGGCTGATCTCAAACTTCGCCATGTCAGGCACTCCTCTCGGCAGTTTTGTCGTCCTGAGCGGGAGGATCCGTGCGGTACCAGCCGGTAATGATCGAGCGCAGTTCGTTGATCGGGCCGGCGGCCAGGATCATCAGGATATGGACGACGAAGAAGACGACCAGCAGCACCATCACGGTGAAATGGATGGTGCGTGCCGTCTGCCGGCCACCGAGCAGATCGTTGAGGAACGGCAGCACCGAGTTCATGCTTGGCGACATCGCCAGGCCGGTGATGATCATCAGCGGCAGGAGGACGAACAGCACGCCGCCATAAGCCATCTTCTGCAGCGTGTTGTACTCCCGGGTGTGGTGGAATCTGAGCTTGGCGTGATCGATGATGTCCTGCGGCAAGCGCTTCAGGTCGTCGAGGCGTGGTGCGAGGTCGCGGCGCAGATGGCCGTTCACGGTGCTGGCGACGAACCAGACGATCAAGGTCGTGGTCAGTATCCAGGCGAAGAAGAAATGGACGACACGGGCGGTGCCGAGGTCGTAGTAGGACGGGATGGTCGCCCAGGACGGAAAGGCGCGGGATGTCTCCTGGCCTGCCGGCCCCGACCAGCCGAGCACTCCTGTGGTGTCGAAGCGATGCCCAAGGATCTCGGTGTAGCCGCGTGGCCCGACGTTGGTGTTCTCGGCGCCGATGGCGAAGATGGTGTTGTTGTAGCCAAAACCAGACTCCTTGCCGATATAGAGCTGCGGGCGGGCATTGAAGATCTGCAGGCCGGACAACAGCATGAAGAACAGCGAGATGGCCCAGAGCCAATGCGTCAGCCGCGTCCAGCGCGACTGCCGGTAGATCAGCGGTTTTTCGTTCGACGCCGAAGCACCGGGATCGGCGGCGGATTGGCTTCTGGCAACGGATTCCATCTTGTCTCGTCTCCCGGCCTCACGGCGTGGCCTGCACGTTCATTGTCCTCCTGATACGTCGCGATCCAAACCAATGTTTCATCCGATCACGGATTTATTACGGAGCGCCCAGGCTGACGGCGAGATTGACGGCGGCGGCGACGATGACCGTGTTGAAGAAAAACGACAGGATCGAATGGACAAGCACGACACGTCGCATATGCGTCGTAGAGATGTTGGTGTCGGCGGTCTGCGCCGTCATGCCGATAACCGTCGAGAAGTAGAGGAAATCCCAGCCTTCCGGCCGTTTGTCGCCCGGGAACAGCAGTCCGCCGACCGGAACCTTCTTCTTGGTCTCGGCGTCGACCGTATCGCCGTCCATCCAGTAGACGTGCGCATAATGGAGCGCCACCATGGCATGGATCGTGAACCAGCCAAGCGGGATCGACAGCAGCGCGAAGATCAATTCGATAGGGTGGGTGCTGTCTTTCTCATTGATCAGCTGAAACAACGAGAAGGTGGCAACGCCGACGACGACCAAAGTCACCGCGAAGATGACCAGCATCGGCTGGTCGGTGGCGCGCGCATTCTTGCTCAGATACCTGCCGGTGAATTTCGGCATCTGGGTGACGACAAGAATGACGTAGGTAGCAAAGAATGCGTTGGCGCCGATCGAATAGGCGAGCGAGGCATGAAGCAGCAACGCCACGGCAAGCGCCACGACGCCGAAGCAGGCCGACACCGCAAACAGCATGTGGCGCTGCAAGGGAGGCTTCATCGGGGTTTCAGCAGCCATGGCGGTTCCAACCTTGGATGGCGCTCGGTTTCTACTGCGGTGTGGCGGATTTGAGCGCCCGCCGCAAGATGCGGTCGAGTTCGCCGAGAAACCGCGAACGGTCCTGCGGCGCGAAGCTGGCATTGTAGCCCTTGCTTTCGCCTGTCTCGCGCAAATGCTGCTTGAGGTCGCGCATCGCCACCGCCATGCCGATCGTTTCCGGCGTGAACGGACGTCCGGTTGGCCCAAGCACATGCGCGCCAAGCGCCACCGCGCGGGCGGCCAGCGGAATGTCCGCGGTGATCACGATGTCGTTGGTCCGCGCATTGTCGACGATCCAGTCGTCGGCGGCGTCGGCGCCCTTGGACACCACGACATTGCGGATCATCGGGTCGCGGGAAGGGCGCAAGCCACCATTGGAGACGTAAGTGACAACGATGCCATGGCGCTCGGCGACCTTTTCGACCTCGGCCTTGACCGGGCAGGCGTCGGCATCGACGTAAATAGCAGGTGCTGGCATCGCTGGTTCCAATGAGCATGGGGCCAGACGATTTCGTCCGGCCCCATGGATACAATCCGATTAGATACTAAGCCGGCAAGGCGCCGGACTTCTTCGCCGTCCAGGTGGCGATATAGTCCATCAGGCCGGGATTGAGGCAGTCATAGGGTTCGAGCCCGATCGACCTCAACTGGGCGCGGATGCCGTCCATACGGCTTGGATCGACGCCGGATTCGATGATCGACGAGACAAAGGCGGTAAAGCCCGGAGGTGACCAGCCGTCCTCCTCGAAGCGCTCCGGATGGATGAAGGAAAGCCCCTTGAACGCGTGGTCGCGCTCGACCGGTCCGTGCATGTGGACGCCGCAGCCGGTGCAGGCATGCCGCTGGATCAGCGCCGAGGGGTCGACCACTTTGAGCTTGTCGCCATTCTCGGTGACCGTCACGTCGCTCGTACCGGCAACCGCCACGACCGAGAACAGGGCCCCTTCGGGCTTCCAGCATTTGGTGCAGCCGCAGGCGTGGTTGTGGGCGATTTGGCCCTTGACCTTAACCTTGACCGGATTGCTGGTGCAGGCGCAGACCAGCGTGCCGCCGGCAAAGCTTGCGCTTTCCCTGGGCAAGCCATTGTCGATTTTCGGATGCAGTTTCTCCGCCATGTTTTTCTCCTCCCAGTTGTGAGCCACAGAGGTCGCAGGCCGGTTGGTCGGCGGCTTGTGGTCTTCTTCAGTAAACGACGACGCTTCGGATCGATTTGCCCTCATGCATGAGGTCGAAGCCCTTGTTGATATCCTCGAGCTTCAGCGTGTGGGTGATCATCGGGTCGATCTGGATCTTGCCGTCCATGTACCAGTCGACGATCCTCGGCACATCGGTGCGGCCGCGCGCGCCGCCAAAGGCGGTGCCCATCCAGGTGCGCCCGGTGACCAGCTGGAACGGCCGCGTCGAAATCTCCTGGCCGGCGCCTGCCACGCCGATGACCACCGACTTGCCCCAGCCGCGATGCGAGGCTTCCAGCGCCTGACGCATCACCTTGGTGCTGCCGGTGCAGTCGAAGGTGTAGTCGGCACCACCGATCTGGTCGGCGCCGCGCTTGGTCATGTTGACGAGGTGCGGCACGACATCGCCGTCGATCTCCTTCGGATTGACGAAATGCG